>NZ_JAYGHN010000008.1:0-16619 GCF_034931845.1 Calothrix sp. UHCC 0171 | reverse complement strand
TATAAGTAGGAAGGCGTAATTATTTGTAAAATGATTAATCCTCTTAAAAGCCCGTGAAATAAGGATTATGTAGTGCTATATCATTTTATATTTAATTCAACCCACCTACTTATTCTCCTGTATACACCTTAGGAGTTACATTAAATTTCCGAGTTGAAAGCAGTAAAGCGTAGCTACGAACAATAAATTAAACCGGATTCCTATATATCAATACGGTTCAGTTAAGGTTATCAGTCAATCGATTTGATTTGTTGAGAACCAAGATTTGGGAGAAGTTGGGGGGGGATTTTTTTCCCCCAAACCCCCAAGCCCCCTCCAAAAAAGTTGATCTGTTTTATTCGCAGTAATTGATTTTATTCTTAACTGAACTGTATTGTCCTATATATACGTGATTGAGTATAAATCTTGAAATTAGTCACAGAGATTTCCGAAATACCCTAATGGGAATTTGAAGTCATTACCATCAACAAAAATAAAGACTCATCCAATTATCTCTACTAATTTTCAAGGATATAATAATGGCTTACACTGCATATATTTCTACCAAAGAAGGTGATAATCTCAGCGTTCGTAATCGTGCCAATGGCGACGTTGTCACATCTTTAACTAACGGCACAGAAGTAACAGTAATCAGTGAACCTATATTTGCTGGTTCGAGAAATTGGGTACAGATTGGCACAAATCGCTGGGTTGCCCATGAATTTTTAACAGTGATTCGGAGTGCAAAATTAGTAGCCAAAAGAACTACAGAAACTATTAACGGTTTAAGAATATATCAAACTAGATTAATTGATGGCACTGGTAAAGTAATTAATACAGTTCGTGCAGTTTCTGGTCGCGCAAATAAACAAACACCATCTCATATTGCTGGTTCACAAACACCCTTACCATTTGGTATTTATAAATTTGATTTTCCTGGTTCAGTGAAATTTCAAGGTGGGGAATTTGGTGGCGTTTGGTCGCCAGTAACACCAATTTTTAAAACTGGACGTTCGGAAATTGGCGTTCACTACGATCCATCGGCTTTATTAAAAAACGCTGATAGTGGTACTGCTGGGTGTTTTGCCACTCCGACTACTAAAGAAAAAGATATTATGACTAACTTTATTCGTACTTATCAACCGACCCATTTAATTGTTTATGAAGGTTAATTCTTCCAGAATAAATATATATAAATCAGTAATTAATGACTAATACTCAATAATTTGTTTGTTCAAATAACAGAAAAGACAGGCATCTTGCCTGTCTCAGAAAACAATAATTGAACTTAATAATTGCACCTGTCCAAAGCTTAGAAATTCATTTCGGCAGCTTGGACTTTTTCTACTTGTTTCTTCTTCAAAACTAGCATTATTTGTGCCAGCATAATCAAAGAAACAAATGCAACTAACCAACCAATGCGACTAGCATCTTGTAATACGATTTCGGCATCTTTTTGACCAAAACCGCCAACATTAGGATTATTAGTGAGTGCTTCACCAGTTTTTACCGCTTGTCCTTCCGATACAATTAGTTCGGGTCCAGCAGGTATAGTTTCAGTAACAGTTTCTCCAGATTCAGTCTGGATAGTTACTGCATACTTAACGTTACCGTCGCTGTCTTCTTCTTTAGCAATTTTGCTAATAGTACCAGCAGCAGAAGCAGTGTATTGATTGTTGTTACTCTTTTCACCTGTAGGGTAAACCTGTCCACGTCCGCGATTTGCGCCCAAGTGAACCGAATATTTCCCAAATTGAATACTTTTATCGGTAGCAGGGTTGGGGGAAAGAACGGGGAAGACGATTTCTTGGTATTGCTCACCAGGTAAAGGTCCAACGATGATCACGTTATCTTTACCTTCTCCGTAGGATTGGAAGTAAGTATCGCCTACTTCTTCCTTCAATTCTTCAGGAATGCGGTCTTCCGGAGCAATCTTAAAGCCTTCGGGAAGCATTAATACTGCGCCAACATTCAAACCAACTTTAGAGCCGTCAGCACCAACCTGTTGCACCTTAGTATCGTAGGGAATCTTTACAACTGCTTTAAAGACAGTGTCAGGTAAAACAGATTGAGGAACTTCAACTTCCGCTGGTTTTTGAGCGAGGTGACAGTTTGCACAAACAATCCTTCCTGTCGGTTCACGAGGAGTTTCGGGGTAGGTTTGCTGTGCCCAGAAGGGGTACGCTTCGGCGGCTTGGGGTGATGCGATCGCGCTAGCAAAGAAGAATGTAACAACTGCGATCGCAACTAGCAATGATTTTGCCATTGCTTTCATGGCGGACTGAAACCGCGTCGTCGTGCAAGATTTTCTCATCTCTATAAGGACTACTATTTTGTCTCTAACTAGTTATTAAGCCCACCAAGGTTCTTCGCCTGTACGGAAGTCGGTTTCTGTCCAAGGCGTAAGCAGGATTTTGTCATCCTGTACGGCAGCATGGCTCAATGCCAAAGACCTTGGTGCAGGACCGCGAACTACTTTACCAGTTGCATCATACTGCGAACCGTGGCAAGGACATTTAAATTTGTTTTCTGCGGCGTTCCAGGGTACAACGCAACCCAAGTGGGTACACACTGCGTTAATACCATAATCTGTAATAGCTTCCTTGCTTTCGACGACAATATATGTAGGGTCTCCCTTAAGTCCTTGAACGAGAGTGCGATCGCCTACATTATGGCTATCGAGAAACTTGCTGACGAGGACATCGTTACCCAATTCGTCTTTTGCTGTGGCTCCACCACCAGCGCCACCACTAGCAGGGGGAATAAAATACTTAACGACGGGATACAATGCTCCCAGAGCAACTCCTGTCACAGTTCCGAACGTTAAAAGGTTCATGAACTGCCGTCGCCCCATATCGGGCACGTCCATTGATTCAGAAAATTGAGCCATAATCCGAGCGTTCTTTGTGTATTTTGTTAACAAATTGGACCAGAGTTCTAGCACTTTTTGAAACTCTTGTCCCAAATTAAAAGATGCCAAGACCCACAAATCCGCACGGCAGTTGCCACAAAGAAGAGAAACTTCGCAGTTCACTGCCTCTAGAATTTTCTCTTCAGAGATTATGCTCTCTAAAGATATATCTAGCATCTTTTATGGTAGCATTACATTTCTTTATATTCTTATCATACTTGAGTTACGCAATTTAACATCATCACGAATTGTAAAATTGTAGTTAGGTAAATATATGACCGGAAAAGAATTGCGCGAGATGTTACTAGCTAAGTGGGGTCGCTCCTATGATGTACAATTGCGACGCACTCAGGGTAAGATTTTTATGCAAATAATGTGGAAATATTTAGAACAAGCCTCTTTCCCTTTGAGTGAGGAAGAATACCAAGAACATTTGGATAGTGTGGCAAATTATTTGAATGCAATGGGTGGAACATCGCAAGTGCAGGTGTTTATATTACAAACACGCGAGAAACCACGTTTGGGTAAGGCAGTTAGTATTGCTTTAGATTTGGGCGATCGCGCTACAGAATGGTTAGTTGAATAACTAATTAAATAGATATCTGAGACTGAGACTTTTGATTAATTATTATTTACCTAACAATTTCACTAAACCAATACCGCCAAAATATAAAAATAAAACTGCTCCTGCCAACAAGGTTTGTGTTAATGGGTCGGTAGAAGGTGTCAGAACTGCGCCCAAGACAACCGCACCCATAATTACTATTCGCCAACCTGCCAGCATTTGTGCAGATGAGACAATTCCTAGGGCACCCAACAAGGTTTGAACAATCGGAATTTGAAACGCTATTCCTGTTAAAAATAATAAGGATAAAATAAACTCAAAATACTTTTCTATTGACCAAGATTGTTCGACAACTTCTGCACCGTAGTTAATAAAAAAGTTTAAAGCTGCGGGAATTAGTAAGAAGTAAGCAAATACCAAACCACCTACAAACAAGATACTTGAACCAAATACAACAGGTGCAAGCAAGCGACGTTCGCGACGAGTCAAGCCAGGAAGTACAAACTGAACGATTTGATAAAGAATAAAGGGACTGGCAAGTACCAAACCTGTATAACCGGCAACTTTGATGGAGACAAAGAAAAATTCTCCAGGTGCAAGCTGCAAAAATTTGATTCCTCCTGCGGGGACTTCCAGTATCTTGACTAGGGGTTTCACACCGATGAAACAAGCAGTTGCTGACAATGCAACAGCTATTAATGAGTAAAAAATGCGCTGTCTGAGTTCTTCGAGGTGATCGAATAAGGACATTTCGACTTCATCTGGTGTTTGATCGAGGTTATCGCTGGAGCTTTCGCTGTCAATTTCAGGGGTAGTTGCTGTGTCTGCGTTTGGTGAAGTCGTCATGATTTGGCTCAAAGGTTTTTGGCATAGTTCGTTAACTATTTTATCTATGGCTGGGGCTGCCACAAATTTTTTTTGCCAATCAACTCAATTTTTATCCGGTTTTACTGGGTTTTATCTGCATAAATAAGTAGAAAGCCGAATTATAAGTATTTACTACTTATAAAACTGCGAGTTAAAAGTTAGGAACTGATATTTTGTATATTCAGTCATTCACAAGACAGACGATGCTCAGTTCTCTTAATCATATCTATATAATTGGAATTTAGAAGTCATCATTCAGAAATCAGAGTACAATGACTCGATTTTGACTTGTTATTCCTGTACTATTCAGAGTTGTTATATCTACCTTAATTTCAATGTCATGAATATTATTTTACTGGGGTTATTATGAGTAGACTCGTTTACTTCGGCACGATCGCATTATCTATTTTTGTATGGCATTTAGGTAGAAATGTTGCAGCTAGCAATTTGTCTATCTTAAATCAAGATACTACAAAAACAATCAATTTTGCTACACCAACAGCAAATCAAAGAGTACAGACGAAACCTTATTTACTTGCGGGGCGGAATGAGAAACTAGAAAATTGTATGCGTTCAGGTAATTGCAAAGATTAATACATAATTTTTTCTATTTGCCATTTAGAATTGCGGAAATCCTTTTTGTCAAGTATTAAGTTAGAACTGGGCTTTCGTTTGTATTTTTATTCTGACAACAATAATTTTTAATTAAATATAATTACTTAGATTTGTGATAAATACTCATAAGAAAAATTTTATTTCAATACTGGAATGATATAGCGTTTACTTAGCAAATGTAGTACATCTCAAACCTCTCTGTATCTGCATCTCACAGGATATATAAATGCTATATAGCCATTCAAAAAAGTAATTTTTAGACAATTATCAAGCGAATATTCATCAGATTTAGAATTTATACATTCATCACAAAGTTAAAATGGGAGGTCTGATTTCAGAGTTTATACTTTATTTTACATTACTCATTGAGAAATTTTTAGCGAGAAAATTTCCCCATCTCGACGCAATCAAATACGTGATTTACAGTTGATACACAAAATGAATCGTTTGTAAAGTGTCTAAAATCTCAACCTTTGTGTGTCTAATTTCCTGTGTTGACAATGGTTACAATTAGTAAGTTGATTGCAGTCATGACATTTTTCCTTCACAAATAATAAATCAAAGCCTAGTTATCTAGTAAAAAATTGAGATAAAAATCCGAAAAATAGTGTTTTCGATTTGTTGTCTGGGAATAAATGTGATGAGCAAATGGTTAATAGGTAATAGTAAAGGGTAAGTCTACTACTGTCTCAAAAATGAATAGATAGTCACTAATAATTAGCAACGTATTAACCACGAACAACTAATATCAATTATTTTTCCTCAGAGAATTTGGATTGGCTATGCTCCTAGATTTAAACAGATTTTATCAAGCGTGCAATCCGAGCAAACCTCTAATGATGGGAAATGCTGTAGATCGCCAATACTATATTGATTTTGCTTCGGTGCGGGGTGGCAAAATTATTGAAGCGTTACAGCGCACCATCACACGAATTTCGCCGGATACACCAACCTGTCAACTATTTACAGGTCATATTGGTTGCGGTAAATCGACCGAATTGTTGCGGCTGAAAGCAGAATTGGAACAACAAAAGTTTCACGTAGTCTATTTTGAATCTACGCAGGTTTTAGATGTTGTGGATTTAGACGTGACTGATATTATGTTAGCGATCGCTGGACAAGTTAGCGAAAGTTTGGAAGCGATTAAAATTCGCCTGAAACCGAAATATTTTGTCAAATTATTCGGCGAAATCGTTAATTTTCTGCAAACACCGCTTGACTTAGAATTGCAAGGTGAATTATCGGTTGGTATCGCCAAAATTACCGCAAAAACTAAAGAAAGTCCAAATTTACGCCGTCGTTTACGAGATTACCTCGAACCCCGGACAGAAAATATTCTACAATCGATTAACCAGGAACTTTTAGAACGTGCTAATCAAGAATTGAAACAGCAGGGTAAAAAAGGACTTGTTGTCATTGTCGATAACCTGGACAGGGTTGATATTCGGATTTTGACTTCAGGACGTTCTTTGCCTGAGCATTTGTTCATAGACAGAGGTGAGCAACTTCGTAAACTCAATTGTCACGTTGTTTATACGATTCCCTTAGCGCTAACTTTCTCTAACGATAGCGTTCACCTCCAGCAACGTTTGGGGGGTGGGGTTGCGCCCAAGGTGCTACCAATGATACCCATTATGCGACGTACTGGGGAAATTTATAACCCTGGCTTGTCATTAATGCGACAGATGGTATTGGCGCGCGCTTTCCCTGATGTCCATCCCATTGATAGACTAGAATTGATTACCGAGGTATTCGATCATCAAGAAACCCTCGATCGGTTGTGTCTAATTAGTGGTGGTCATGTTCGGGATTTACTCGGATTATTATTCGACTGTCTACGGGAACAAGACCCACCTTTCGATCGCGAACTTGTAGAGATGGTAATCCAGCGACATCGCGATTTTCGGGCAAATCCCATTGATAGCCATGAATGGGATTTGATATTTCAAGTAGTCCAGGAACAACGAGTAAAAGGTGATATTGAATACCATACTTTGCTACGTAGCTTGTTTGTATTTGAATATCGTGATCAAGATGGTGCTTGGTTCGCCGTTAATCCAGTTTTAGCCGAAACGCAGAAGTTTAAATCATGGTTGGAAAACACCCAGCAGCAGAAGGCATCTTAGCGGCAAATGACCGTGCCTTGAATAGTTTACGTCGGGCGATCGCCTTCTCGCAAGGGCAATTTTCGCTCTGTTTGGTGGGTTGCAATTATGGAGTGTTGCGGAAGCAGATGCTACAACGCTTGGAAGAGGTGCTAGGGGAGGAGTACCCAATCCATAAGGTAACTTTGTCCAGTAATGTGATTAGTTTATATTCCACTATCCATGCTGAACTTGCCAATAAACAACCAGCAGCCTTAGTGATTTTGGGTTTGGAATCTGTCGAAGAACTCGATGACTTACTGCGAACCATTAACCATATTCGTGATGAATTCCGTAAACGCCATCCTTTTCCAATGGTGTTTTGGGTAAATGATGAACTGCTGCGAAAATTGCGGCGGTTCGCCCCAGATTTTACTAGTTGGGCGGCAACTCCAATTCGCTTCGAGATGACTACTCAGGAGTTGCGGCAATTTTTACAAGATAAAACCGACACACTGTTTGCACAGATTTTAGATATTGGTAATGTTGCCGATAGCCAGAAAAGCCCCCACAAAACATTAGGGGAAGTTTGGGACTATAGTAGTCATGAATTTCGCTGTGCTATTCAGGAATTACAACATCGCGGTATTAATTTAGAAGCGGAGCTTGATGCTTCATTGGCTTTTGTTTCCGGTTTAGATGATTATGCCAACGATAAAATTGATTCGGCAATCGAGTTTTTTCAACAGAGTTTAGAGTTTTGGCAACAAGAGAACGCAGAGAAATCTGCTTTCTCTCCTTCCCTGCCCTTCACATCCTCCATTCCTCCCAATCCCCCACCGCCTCACCTCCTCCGTCAAGGAGCCTTACTTTTTTACATTGGTTTGTGTTATTTTCGTTTAGCGGAGCGATCGCACATAGAACATCGCCAACGTTGGCAACAGGCAAAATCCTATTTTCAACAATGTTTGGATGTATTTGAAAAAGCACAACGTCCCGATTTGATGGCGCAAATTATTGGGCTGTTGGCGGAGGTTTTACAACATCTTAAGGAATGGGATGAGTTACAGGTAGTTGCCGATAAGTCAGAAAAGTTACATCATGCCTTCGGAACTAACTTTCAACTAGCTTACGATTTTGGCTTTTTGGCAAAGGTTGCAGTTGCCCGTCAAAATTGGGGACAGGCAAGTCAATTAGCGCGGGTGGCTTTGTGGCAACTCCATGAAGCGAAGGAAAATAGCTATTCGCCACCGAATTTATTTCCATTATTAATGGGACAAGTTTACCGTTTAACTCTGGCACAGGCTTTGCAAAATTTGAGCGATGGCGGTAGTAATCCGTTGCCGGAGTATCGCAAAATTGCTGCTGAACAGCTAGAGTTGGCGAGTCAGGAACTTAATGCTGCTCTGGCAGGGAGTGATTTTAATTACGATGTATATCGATATATTCGCTTATTAAGATGGTTGCGATCGCTATATTTTGAATCTGGACTATATTTAGAAGCGTTTATTATCCGGCAAAAGCGGCGCTCAGTGGAACAGCAGTACGGTTTGCGAGCGTTTATTGGGGCAGGCAGGTTACAACCACAACGACATCCCAAGACACCCCCATTGAGTTCGCCGACATCAAGTGGTAGCGTCGCCTTGGAAATTACTGCTTCCGGGAGACAGCGCGACATTAACAATTTGATTGCTAGGGTAAGTCGGGCTGACCACAAGTTAACGATTATACATGGACCTTCGGGTGTGGGGAAAAGCTCAACGGTGACAGCTGGCTTGGTTCCGGCGTTGCAACAACGGGCTATAGGTGATCAGATTGCCGTACCTGTAGTGCTGCAAGTTTACACTGATTGGGTGCGGGAATTAGGTAAAGCTTTGGGAAATGCGATCGTTGCCACAAAACCCGTGGTGATGCGAAAGGCAGTGTTAGGCACTTTACCTCCCTATCCGGCGACTCCAATTACTATTGATGGAGTTTTGGAACTTTTACAGGAGAATGCCCGCAATAGTATTATTACTGTGTTAATTTTTGATCAAATTGAGGAATTTTTCTCTGGTTGTAGTCTGACGCAGCTACAAGAATTTGATCAGTTTTTATGTGTTGCTTTAAATGTGGCTTTTGTGAAGGTAATTCTCAGCGTGCGCGAAGATTATTTACACAGGCTATTGGAATTTAAACAGCTTTCAGGACTGGAAGCAATTAATGAGAATCTTCTTGATAAGAATATTCGCTATCAATTAAATAACTTTTCCCGCGAAGATGCCAAAACTGTTATTCAAGGATTGACTGAGCGTTCCCAATATCATCTGGAACCAGCGTTAGTAGATGCTTTGGTAGACGACTTATCGGTGGAATTGGGGGAGGTACGTCCCATTGAATTGCAGGTTGTTGGCGCACAACTCCAAGATGAGCGGATTCTCAGTTTGAGTAAGTATGAACAGTTTCGCCCGAATAAGTTAATTGAGAGATATTTAAAGGAATTAATTCGTGATTGCGGGGAAGAAAATGAAAGAGCGGCTTTATTGGTTTTATATTTATTAACTGATGAAACTAAAAAGCGTCCCTTTAAAACCCGTGCCGAATTAGCAGCAGAATTGGCGGAATTAGAAAATGTTGAAAAACTCGAATTAGTCTTAGAAATTTTGGTGCGTTCTGGATTAGTTGTCTTATTTCCAGAAGTGCCGGAACGTTATCAATTAATTCATGATTATTTAGTTGATTTGATTCGGATTTTGCAACAAGATGAACTTTCGTTGCAAGAACAAGTTAAAAAACTGCGCCAGCAAGTACAACAAAGCGAGTTAGAAATTTCTCGTCTCAATAGCGAACTGCGTCACAAAAAACAAGCCAAACTCCAAGATAATTACCCACAAACAGGTTCCGATTTACTGGGAGAATTAAAAGAGTTGCGAAAGCGCGATGAAGTTAGTAGAGTGGAACGCGATCGCCTTTTGAGTGAAATTGAACAGCAAAAACTCCAAGCGGAACTAATTGAAAACGAGAAACAGCGCCAACACCAAACAAGAGTCAATCGCCTCCTCAAAAGCGCTCTCTTCGCTTCATCTATGGGGATGCTAATATTAACCGCTTCCATTGGGATGGCATTTTACCAAGGACGTAAAGCTGTCATTGCTGCCAGCGAAGCAGCTAGTGTATCCAGTCAAGCCCTATTTACTTTAGGTAAAGATATTGACTCCCTCCGGGAAGGATTACGCGCAGCCAGAAAACTTGACCAAGCAATTTTCCCCCATCCGAACACCCAGCAAATGGTCAAAACTGCCCTCTACCAAGCCACCTATGGAATGCGAGTGCGGGAAATTAATCGTTTGGAAGGTCATAAATCTGACATTAATAGCGTGGTAATTAGCCCTGATAATTTATTAATTGCCTCCGCCAGTAGCGATGGCACTGTGAATTTGTGGGAAAAAAAAGGTAAAAAAATACATGAGCTTAAGGGACACTCCCGCAGAACCAATAGTGTTGCCTTTAGTCCCGACAGTAAAATACTTGTGTCGGGAAGTGCCGATGGAACTGTAAGATTGTGGACTATCGACGGCAAACTCTTACAAACGATCGCATCAGGACAAAAAATAGTCAACAGTGTTGCCTTTAGTCCCGATGGTGAAATCATTGCCTCGGCTGGTTTTGACAAAAGCGTGCGCTTGTGGAATCGTCAGGGACAACTACTCAAAATCTTATCAGGGCACAGTGACGCAGTTTTAAGTGTTGCTTGGGCAGATGATGGAAGTGCGATCGCATCTAGTAGTAGTGATACAACCGTAAAATTATGGAGTCGTGATGGCAAATTAATCACAACTTTACCAGGGAAGGGTGAAAAAAACGAGGTTCTCAGTGTTGCTTGGTCCCCCGATGGTAGGATGTTGGCAACGGCAAGCTGGGATAATCTTGTCCGGTTGTGGAGTCGTGATGGTAAATTACTTAACACCCTAACTGGGCATAAATACGCAGTTACAAATGTCGCTTTTAGTCCTGATGGCAAAACGATCGCCTCAGCTAGTTGGGACAAAACAGTCAAACTCTGGAACCTGAATGGCAAAGCTTTAGAAACCCTGAAAGGACATAATGATTTAGTTAGTAGTATCAGTTTTAGTGGCGATGGGCAAATACTCGCATCCGCTAGTCGTGATACCAATATCAAGCTGTGGCGATGGAACTATATGCCATTAACCAGCATCAATGCCCATTCTCAGGGAGTTTCTCAATTAAGCTATTCCCTGCAAGGTGATTTGCTCGTCTCCGCTAGTGAAGACCACACAGTGAAAATATGGAGCCGTGATGGTAAATTACAACATCAATTAGTTGGACATCAAAAAGAAGTTTGGGACGTAAATTTTAGCCCTGATGGTAAATTTTTGGCGACTGCCAGCGAAGATAATACCGTAAAGTTATGGAGTCGCGAGGGTAAATTAATTACAACCTTAACTGGACATCAAGAACCAGTTTTAAGTGTAGATTGGTCGCCAAATGGTGAGATAATCGCGACTGCAAGTGCTGACACTTCAGTAAAATTATGGAGTCGCGAGGGTAAATTAATTACAACCTTAACTGGACATCAAGATATAGTGAATTGGGTAAGTTTTAGCCCCGATGGCAATTCTATTGCTTCTGCAAGTGACGATAAAACAGTAAAAATCTGGAGTAAAGAGGGAAAACTAATTAGAGATTTATCTGGTCATAGTCGTTCTGTTTTTGCTGTAGTCTGGTCGGATGATGGCAAATTATTAGCTTCCGCCAGTCTCGATAGTACAGCAAAATTGTGGAGTGCAGAAGGCAAGAGATTAAAGACTTTGACAGGTAATGGTGAAAGCTTTAAAAGTGTCAGCTTTAGTCCAGATAGTCAAACTATTGCCACACTCAGCGAAGACAAAATTCTACTTTGGAATCGTCAAGGTAATGTGGAGTTAGCTGTAAATGCCGAAGATGAAACCTTTACAAGTTTAACGTTTACTCCAGATGGAAAAACTTTAGTCACAGGTAGCAGTACCGGTAAAGTCGTTTTTCGGGACTTAGCAGATACAGAAATTAATAAATTACTCACTAGAGGCTGCGAATTATTGCAAGATTATTTGCAGAATAATACCAAAGTTCCCAAAAGCGATCGCTCATTATGTTCCTAAAGTTTTTAGTTCCAGGCTATCAGTGTTAGTACGTAATCTATCACAGGCGATCGCACCCCAATATGCAATTTATGTACAGATTTGTGTAGTCTAGTAAACCTCGATACTATGTAGCGCTAAAATTTCAGGTACTCGTCCAATTACTAGGGAGTATTATGGAACTACAGCAAGTAGAGTCCAGCATGGTTCGTGCTGTAGGTTACGATGAAACTTCGGAAACCCTCGAAGTTGTCTTCAGCAGTGGAAAAATCTACAAATATTTTCCAGTTCCTAAAAAAATATACGAGCAATTATTAGCCGCAGATTCTAAGGGAAGTTACATGAAAGATGCTGTCATTGATTGCTATCAATATCGACAAATTAGAAAGCGGAGTCGATAGTATTTGTAGATAAAAATACACCTCATATAGTGGTTTTCATACAAGTGAAATACATTTATCTTGCTCCCCTTCCCTTGCAGGGAAGGGGTTGGGGGTTAGGTTAGTGTATTGGATGCAACCGAGAAGCGCTATATGGTTAGATATATTATTTAATGTTAATTTAATTTTAATAGATAGGGTTATCTTCATCCCCATCGCCTATTTCCCAATACAAAACTTACTAAATATTCGCTCTAAAACTGATTCTGTTACTTCCTCTCCGGTAATTTCTCCCAATGCATGAATTGCCGCACGTAAGTCAATTGTCCAAAAATCAAAGGGTAAATCTTGCTCTATTGTTGCTTGTACTTGTGCAAGTGATGTTTTTGCTTGTAATAAGGCTGCCGCTTGACGTTGGTTAATTGCAAAATCTAGATTTGCGGCTGTGACTTTCCTAATTTTCACTGTCTCTAAAATCGCGGTTTCTAAAGCTTCTATTCCTTGATTTTTTGCTGCTACGGTTTTAACTAGTTGATGTATTTCTTTTGGAGATACAAAATATTGCGTCTCGATATTTTCTTGGGATTGTAAATCAATTAAATCGATTTTATTAATTACTAAAATTAATGGACGGTGCTTTACCTGTTCGTAAATTTCCTCATCCTCAGATGTCCAACCTTGAGAAGCATCAAGAGTCAGTATAACTAAATCTGCCGCTTGAGCAGCTTTGCGCGATCGCTCGACACCAATTTTCTCAACTGTATCTTCGGTTTCCCTAATTCCGGCTGTATCTAGCACTTGTACAGGGATACCACCAACTACTAACTGCGATTCCACCACATCGCGGGTGGTTCCGGGTAAATCGGTGACAATTGCCCTATCTGTGCGACTCCAGGCATTTAACAAACTTGATTTTCCCACATTTGGACGACCGACAATTGCCACTTTTAAACCAGTTCGCAGTAACTCCCCTGTATCTGCTGTCGCCAGAATACGATTTATTTCCGCAGATATTTTGACAAACTCCTGAATGATATAGTTACAATCCAAAGGTGGTAAGTCGTCTTCAAAATCGATTCGCGCTTCAATCTCCGCCAAAATATCCAAACATTGATTGCGTAATTGACGAATTGGTTGTGCTAATTTCCCTTGCAACCCAGCTAAGGCAGTTTGGGCAGCTTGAGATGATTTTGCCCCCACTAAATCTGCAATACTTTCAGCCTGTGTTAAATCCAAACGTCCGTTTAAAAATGCCCTGAGGGTAAATTCACCAGGTTGTGCTAGCCTTGCGCCATTTTCTATACATAACTGTAATACTTGTTGCACCGCCATAATTCCCCCATGACAGTGGAACTCCACCACATCTTCGCGAGTATACGATCGCGGAGATTCCATGATTAATAATAGGGCTTCATCGATAGTTTGCTGTGTTTGCGGATGACGAATATAACCGTAAAGAATGCGGTGACTTTCCCAAACTTGTTTTCCTGGCGCATAGAAGAGTTTTTGAGCAATGAAAACGGCTTCAGCACCAGATAAACGCACAATACCTACACTACCTTGTTGTGGTGCGATCGCGGTAGCTATGGCGGCTATGGTTCCGGTGGTGGCGAATTGTTGGGACATTTAAAAGCAAACATACAGAAGTTCAAGTCACCAACTAATTTTAAACTATTAATTGCCATACTTTATGGTCAGGAATTAATGTCAGCACACTAGAAATGGTTATTATGTGAGTTATTTTCCCCAATATTTTCCTCTGTTGACTTGAAAACTTACCATTTTCCCCATTTTGTATCTGAATATTGAATTTGATTTTTTGAAAGCCATTAAAATAGCTGAAGATATTTTGTCACACAGATATCATCAATCAACAAGCTGAAATATTTTTGTCTGAAGTCAACACGCAAAATTAATTACAGTCATTGCGAGCAAAGCGAAGCAATCACATTGTGTAATTAATGATGTTTAACTACTTGTTAGCAGATACATATCTACAATTATATAAGTTTATTGTAGGTATTTTCCGACTCTAAATATCTAAACTTTTGTAGATTTATACGTAATCATCAATGAGAAAAATGCTGTTTTTTTCTACATGGCTCAGTTTGACATTGGTTTTAAATCTAGCAATTGCAAGCACCTCGCAAAATCCAAAAATCACAAACTGTATTCATGTCACAGAAGATGATGTCAAGATACTATTTGACAGATGGAATAATTCTCTACGCACAAGAAACCCAGACATAGTCGTCAGTAATTATGCCAAAAATGCAATTTTATTGCCAACACTTTCTAATCATTGGCGGACAAGTAGCACTGAGATTCGTGAGTATTTCGTTAAGTTTCTTGAAAATCATCCAATTGGCAAAATAGACAACAGAATCATTAAACTTAACTGTAATTCAGTCATTGACACTGGGTTCTATACATTTACTTTTACGACTCACGGTAAAAAGAAAACAGTGCTTGCCAGATATTCATTTGTGTATGAATATATGAACGGTAAATGGTTAATTGTTAGTCATCATTCCTCAAAAATGCCGGAGTCGTGAAAATACAAAGCGCTTACCACAATTTAGACACTGAAAATTCGCAATTTTTGTAAAGTAATATTAAGGACTGTTTCATTTCATTCATATCTACCACATGAACAGGAGAATCAGCCGAAAGTCCGTGATACTATGCTTTCGGTAACATGTAAAAAATGGGGAGAAAACCTTTGACACTCCGGGTTGCTGTCGTTGGCTCAGGTCCTGCTGGTTCATCTGCTGCTGAAGTTTTGGCAAAGGCTGGCATTGAAACCTATTTGTTTGAGCGCAAGCTTGATAACGCCAAACCTTGCGGGGGCGCTATTCCCCTATGCATGGTGAGTGAATTCGACTTACCTGCGGATATTATTGACCGTCGGGTAAGGAAAATGAAAATGATTTCGCCCTCGAACCGCGAGGTTGATATCAATTTAATAAATCAAGAAGAATATATTGGAATGTGTCGTCGCGAGGTGCTGGATAGTTTCCTGCGGAATCGGGCGGCAAAATTGGGTGCAACTTTAATTAATGCAACTGTTCATAAATTAGATATTCCCAGCAATAATACAGACCCTTATACCATTCATTATGTAGACCATACCGAAGGTGGGGCGCAGGGTATTGCAAAAACCTTAAAGGTTGATGCCATTATTGGGGCTGATGGTGCAAATTCCCGCATCGCCAAAGAAATTGATGCCGGGGATTATAATTATGCGATCGCTTTTCAAGAGCGGATTCGTATTCCTGAAGACAAAATGGCGTATTACAACGATTTGGCGGAAATGTACGTCGGTGATGACGTTTCTACCGATTTTTATGCTTGGGTATTCCCCAAATACGACCACGTTGCCGTGGGAACTGGCACAATGCACGTTAACAAAGCTAGCATCAAGCAGTTGCAAGCTGGTATTCGCGCTCGTGCTGCCGAAAAACTCGAAGGTGGGCAAATCATCAAAGTTGAAGCCCATCCTATCCCCGAACACCCCCGTCCCCGTCGGGTAGTTGGACGTGTAGCTTTGGTTGGTGATGCTGCTGGTTATGTAACTAAATCTTCGGGTGAAGGTATTTACTTTGCAGCCAAATCGGGACGCATGTGTGCGGAAACTATTGTTGAGTATTCCAATGCTGGCGCGAAAATCCCCACTGAAAACGACCTCAAAGTCTACTTAAAGCGTTGGGATAAGAAATACGGCTTAACTTACAAAGTTCTTGATATCCTGCAAAGTGTTTTCTACCGTTCCGATGCGACTCGCGAAGCATTTGTCGAAATGTGTGGAGACCTTGACGTACAAAAGTTAACTTTTGATAGCTATTTGTACAAAACAGTTGTACCCGCAAACCCCATTACTCAACTGAAAATTACTGCTAAGACAATTGCTAGTTTGCTTCGCGGGAATGCCCTAGCACCCTAATATAATTAGCCATTCTTTGATTTGCAGTTTTAGGGAATAGAGCAGAGGGATGTTGATTTTTGATCTTCCCAAGCTTTATTTTTCTAAAGCTGCTAATTTTTTTTTAGCTGAAGTTTGGTTTACAAGTAAAGCACCTGCATTCACAATGTCTCCAAAAA
>NZ_JAYGHN010000007.1:52479-211824 GCF_034931845.1 Calothrix sp. UHCC 0171 | reverse complement strand
GGGAAACCGGGTTTCTGAAGATTTCAGCAAAAAATGTAGAGGTGCGATATCTACGGCAGTCTACGCATCTCTACAAAATTTATCGGTTTATTTCAGGTAATTTCAACAACACAAGTCCCGAACTACTTTCTCGGTACTTGCAAACCACGACGTTCGAGCATCTGCCGTACTTCCGGGCTGGGGTTGTAATTGTAACCGTAGGAAGAACGCTCTGAATCATCTATGATTTGGGGAGTCAGTAAAACGATTACCTCATTACGCTGATTTTCTCGATTAGTTCTTCTAAATAGTGAACCAATTAAGGGAATATCGCCAAGGATAGGTAGCTTAGATACAGAGGTTCGGTCAGAATCTTGGATAATACCGCTCAGAATTAGGGTTTGACCATCACGTAGGCGAACTAAACCAGAATTTAGTGTACGCTCAGATATGAGAGTGACGATCCCAGCTCCTGTATTCTGAGTGGCGACAGGAGCGCTTACCGAGGGAGAAACAAAAAGCGAAACAAAGCCATTGTCATCAATGCGATCAATTTTCACATTCAATGTCAAACCGACCTTTTCCTTGTCAACTTCTCTAGTTGTTCTAGAACCAGACGGAGTATCAGTAATTGTCTCTGTTATTTTCCCTGGAACTTCTTGAGTTAAGTTAACGTTTGCTGTTTGCCCTTCTTGAACTATTAAAGTTGGGTCAGTCAAAATCTTAGCATTGCGATTTTGGACTTGTGCTTGTACTGAAGCCAGGAAACGTTTAGGGAATTGATACAGAGAAGGTTGGTTAAAGACATATGTATCAGGAGCACCATCAGTTCCAGGAGTAAATTGGGTAATGCCAGTACGTAGCGGGTTGGTACTAACTGAAGGGTTTGCAGATGGTCTATCTAAGGGGTTATTTCGGTCGCGTTGTCGAAAAAAACCATCACCTAAAAACACATTTTCTCCTACTACAGGGTTCGGAATTATAGGTGTTCCTGTGACGCTACCCTGAACTTCAGCAGATGTCGGAGGTCTAGAACCACCTAAATTTGAGGAAAAACTACCATTATCGCTAGAAAAGAAGTTATTTCCAATTCCAAATGAGAAACTGGTATTAAAATCTTTAATCCCTGTCAAATTAACATCAACAATCTTGACATTAACAGCAACTTGGCGACGACGGATGTCCAACTGACTTAATTGAGCCATCGCCAATTCCACTTGCTTCGGAGTCCCAATCAAGGTAATCGAATTCGTTCTTTCGTCGCCCAGGGCTTGTAAACCTCGTAACAATGGAGAAGAATATTTAGAATCCTCAAGGGAAAGACGTTCGATTTTAGTTTCTGTGGTCGTCTGAGATTGGGTAATGGGGTTTGCACCTTGCCCTACAGGAATTGCACTAATACTAGTAACCTGCCGTTCCCTACTCACAGCGCTTTCTGCACCCAAACCAACCAAGAAATTCAAGGCAACATTAACCGTTACTTGGTTGAGTCGCAGGTTCCGCATGACGACATCACGACTCGAGTTTGGCAGTCTGGGACCAACAAAAATTGTCCGTCCGCTACGGTTAGCTTCCAAGCCACTCAAACGCAAGACATAATTAAATACATCCTGGACAGGCTCATTTTGAATATCGAGCGAAACCTTCAACCCATCTCCTGGTGTCGCTGTCGCAGGTTGTCCACCCTGTGCAGTTGCATCAACCGATGAATAAGCCAAGTTCATATTTGCCGCACGAGCCAGCAAAGACAGCACTTCCCGCACAGGCGCATCCCGCAATACCAAGCGAGGTACACGTTCTTGTGTACCCAAATCAATCACACTCGGAGAAGCATCAAGTGCCGAAATTGCAATATCACCCACTGGTGGAGCCACCGCACGGGGTAAAAATGGTGGTGCAGAGTTATTTGGTTGCCCTGGTCCCTCTGCTGGGGCTGGCTGCTGACTAATAGTTGCAGGCGGTGCAATTGGGGGATTTGGTACAGCAGGGGCTGAAGATATCGGTGGCGCTGCGGCAACAGTGCCATCACCTTCAACAAAACTTAGGGTTAGCCCGTCGCGTCCGCGAATCACTGGTTGTGTATTCGGTGTACCTTTGCTGCCAGTCACTACAACTCGAATACTGTTGGAATCAAGTTGATTAATTGATACAGAAGCAATACCGGGACCAGGATTATCTTGACGAAAGCTATTACCTTCTGGTAAACGTAGTTGGGTGTTAATAATATCAGCTACCAAAGCGTTACCGCGCCTAGTAGTGAAAACTTGGGCGCGATCGCCTGCCGAAGCGTCTAAAACCAGGTTGACTTTACCATCAACTTGTTTCAGCTTCACACCCGTAATTTGAGTAGTTTGCGCCCATGCTGGTTGTCCGACTTGTGCAACCAAGATAGCTGCCGTAGCACCAAAAATAAAAGCATTACCGTGAAGTTGTTTCACAGTTCATTCCTCACCTGAAATCAACTAAAAATTTGTGTAATTTATTACTTGAGAATTCACAATCAATTTGCTGCAACAAATTGAACCTTAATTTAAACCCTTTCCCGGTTTCCCCAAACTTACACTGAATAAGTAATAAGCACTGAGTTAGAAGTTGGAATTTAGAAGTTGGGAATTAGAAATTAGAAGTTAGGAATTAAGAGTTATGAGTGTTCATTCTCCGCGTCCCCGCGTCTCCCCATCTCCCTTTCCTTTCTCCCCCTCTCATTCCCTTGCTACTTCGGCGCTTCCCCATCGACAGGAGTCGCTGGTTTTGCCTGTGCTGCTAATTCTTGCGGTGTTAATGGCATCAATGCCTGTAGCTGGAAAGCAGTAGTAATCGAAACAGGTCCAATCTTACGAATTGGTTTACCGGATGCATCTGTCGCACTATCTTGTGTCAGTGTCGATTGGTAATCTTTAACAATTAATAATGGCTGCAAACGCTCAATATTGCGAAGAATTGACTGTGTTTGTTCGTAAGTGCCAGTAAATTCAATGTTTACTTTACTACGCTTTAATTTTCCGTTCACTAGCGGACCAAAAGAACTATCAGTAATTACCTCTGTCTTTTGGGCATCGGGAGTATATTTCTTCATCTTTGATTTGACTGCATTTGCTGGCAGCAAATCATTACCAGATTCAACCAAACGGTTTAAGTCCAGCAGCAACGTATCTAAGGTTTTTTCATTTGAGAATAATCCCAAAACTTGACCCTGTTGAACTTTTGCTTGGGCTAATTCCTCTTTCACCTTGTCAATTTGCTGAATGCTAGCTTTCTTCTGGTCGATTTGACTTTGCAAGTCTGTTTGTTTCGCCTGCTGCTGCTGAAAAGTTTCCCAACTTGGCATAACTAAATTCAGCAGAATATAGGCAGCCCCAGCAACTCCAGCAAATCCAATTAAAATACCGCTAACTTTGGGTGTAAAAGTAATACCGAAGAGAACAGGATAGGTAGAACCTGCTTCTTCAAAACCTCCACCCTCAAACTCTAAATCTTCACTATAGGTCATCGTGGAAGCGCTCCTGTTTGTTGCAGACTGCGAATGCGGGTGACTAACCCAACTGTGCCTTTCTGTTCTAACTCGCGCATTAATTCTGATGCTGGAACTTCACTAACATTTGATTGAATTGTGTATTTCACTACTTGCGGTGGCTTGACTCCAGGAGCCAAGTTCACGCCGGGAGCTAAGGGCGCATCAACCAACTCAGCACTACCAATGCGAATTTCATTCGACTTCAGGAATCGAGACTGCTGTAGTGAAACTAAAAAGTCATTGACATCGTTGAAAGTACGGGCAAAGCCAGCAATCTCGATCGCACCCGCATTATTTGCTGGGGCTGGAGCCGAACCTTCGGGTGCAGGTAGGGCAATCTGTTTGACCGCATCTAATTGAACAGTTGCCGGAATCCGGTCTCTAACATCTTGTAACATTGCCGACCAAGGACGAATCTGGTCGAAGACTGTCACCAGAGCCTGTGTTTCACTCTTAACCTGGGTGATTTCTGCCCGAATTTTATTAATATTGCCAATTTCAGCTTCTAACTTTTGGTTCTCTTGTTCCAGTTGAGCAATATTTTGCTCTAATTCACCATTCTTTGCCTGTAAAAACCACCATCCAGTTCCCACCAGTGCCAAAGTAAAAGCTGCGATCGCTCCACCGATATATAGAGGTGTTAAATCTCCTGGTGTAGCTGGTGCTTTACGCTTTTTATCAGAAGAATTCTTCTGATCCGCAGTCCGCTCTTTCAGAAAATTAACATCTAAACCGTACACTTACTTATACCTCCCGCATTCCCAAACCAAGAACTATCCCTAAGCCAGCACGCTGAACTGCGGGAAATTTCTCTTCATCCACTTCCAATGACAAAGCACTTACAGGGTCAATCTGAGTAGTCGGTAAGCTCAATCTTTGGGTGAAAAACTCATCTATTTGTGATAATCCACCACCAGGTCCCGCTAATAAAATCTGGGCGATTTCCAAATTTTCACCCTGATTCAAGTAAAAATCGATAGAGCGACGCAACTCATCCGTGAGTTCACTCAATACCCGCATAATTGCGGCTATGCCTGGATTGACTGAGGTTTGACCCGTTTTACCACCATCCATCGGAGCTGAAGGAATCGTGATTCCTTGGAGCAATTCCATATCTCGTGATGCTGGTAAATTCATTGCCCGCGCCATTGCTATTTGCATTTGATGGGTGCCGATATGTACTGTCCGCGAGAATTGGGGTACACCGTTGACGATAATGGCAATTTCTGTGCTATCGAACTCGATGTCAAACAATACAGCAGCTTCCTGTGGTCCGAATTGCCGCAGTTGCTCACGAATTGTCCGAATCAAGGCAAAACTACTAATCTCCAAGACATCGATTTCTAATCCTGCCTGTTCAAAAGTTCTGACATAAGTATCAGTAATGTCTTTCTGTGTTCCTACTAACAAAACCTGTACCTTTTCTATGCCATCCTCATCGACAAAATACCCAAGCTTCTGGTAATCTACATCAGCTTCTTCGCGAGGATAGGGTAAATACAACCCGGCTTCGTGGTTAAGTACCATTTCCCGAAGTTCTTTATCATCGAGTTCGGCAGGTACAGATATCAAACGTACAATTGAATGCTCCCCCGGAACGGAAGTCGCCACTTTAGAGACTTTAATTTTATTATCAGCTAAAGTCTGTTGAATGATTTCCGCCATTGCTGGAGGGTCAGCAATTTTACCATTAGTAAATACACCTTCGGGAACAGGCACGGATGATAAAGCTTCTAATTTTAAGCCTTGACCCTGCTTGCGTATGCGAGCAATATTAACTTGTTGTGATGCAAGTTCGATGCCTATCCCTTTATTTGATTTCCCAAATAAACTATTAAAACGTTTAGCCACAGTTTTGACCGCAGAACTGCAATAAGGTGAAAATTTTATTGATTTAAGTTGTTGGTTATTGACTAGTGCTTAGTGGTGATTGGCTTTGAGGTGATTAGCTATTTTTGAACAAGTAATCAAGAACTAAAGACATAATCACAAACACTAAACAACTATGAATCAAGAACAATAACAACGTTTTAGTTATGTCTAGCTACTTACTAAGTAATTTGTTTAGCCTATAATCTCGACAATTCTGCACAAGTATTTCACCCCGCTTGAGTCGAAAAACGACAAATATAATCATTTCAGTTCAACATGGTTAAAATCGACATGATTAAAACTCAAAGGTTTAAGAAAATCACAACTTGGGCATTACTCAGCTTATTGACAACCTGGATTGTCAGTTGTGGCACGGGCAATGTTCCCACAAATACGAATCAAACTTCTTCTGGATCGGCAAAAATCGAGTTTTGGACAATGTCGCTGAAACCGAAATTTACTGACTACTTCCAAAGTTTGATTACGAGCTTTGAGTCACAAAACCAAGGTATAAAGGTGAACTGGGTAGATATACCTTGGGATGGTATGGAGAACAAAATTTTAACATCTGTATCCGCAAAAACTCCGCCTGACGTAGTTAACCTAAATCCAGGCTTCGCATCGCAATTAGCGGGGCGAAATGCTTGGCTAGATTTGGATGCGAAAGTTCCCAATGATGTTCGTTCCTCCTATCTACCCAATATCTGGAAAGCCAGTACATTGAATGGTAAGAGTTTCGGTATACCTTGGTATCTCACAACGCGGTTAACCATTTATAACACTGATTTATTAAAACAGGCAGGTATTGCAAAAGTGCCCAGTACATATACTGAACTCGCACAAGTTTCTCAACAAATTAAAGACAAAACAGGTAAGTATGCCTTTTTTGTGACATTTGTGCCCCAGGATTCGGGTGAGGTGCTGGAGTCATTTGTCCAGATGGGTGTGCAGCTTGTTGATGATTCCGGGAAGGCGGCTTTTAATTCTCCCCAGGGCAAAGCAGCATTTCAGTATTGGGTGGATATGTACAAAAAAGGTTTACTGCCAAAAGAAGTTTTGACGAAGGGACACCGACACGGAATAAATTTGTACCAGTCAGAGCAAACGGCAATGTTAACTTCAGGACCGGAGTTTTTGAAAACGATCGCCCAAAATGCGCCGAAAGTATCAGCCGTAAGTGCGATCGCTCCGCAGATGACTGGGGAAACTGGGAAGAAAAATGTGGCGGTGATGAATGTTGTGATTCCCCGCGACTCGAAGCAACCTGATGCAGCCGTAAAGTTTGCGATGTTTCTCACTAACGACGAAAATCAGCTAGCTTTTGCCAAAGCTGCAAATGTCTTGCCATCAACTACTAAAGCCCTGACTGATAGCTACTTTAAGGAAGTACCAGCCGATGCTTCTACCTATGATCAAGCCAGAACAGTTAGTGCTAGCCAACTACAACAAGCTGAGGTTTTAACGCCAACTTTGAAGAATTCTAACCTGCTGCAAAAAGCAATTTATGAAAATTTGCAAGCGGCGATGTTAGGTGAGAAGAATGTTGAACAGGCGATCGCGGATGCGGAAAAAGAATGGAATAGTGCAGGCAGCTAGTTAGGCACTGAATGCCTCTCAAAATAATTGTGGAGACGTTGTCTGTAACGTCCCCACAAACATGTGTGATTTGGAATTGAGTTGGAGTTTATGTGCAATTACTAAATTGCGCCGATGTTAGAAAGTCCTAAAATGACACCAACACCGAGAATATGACCAAAACACATTGCGCCAATAAATGTGGGAACGCTAATGGGTAGTAAAGGCATTTTCATACCCACCATTGGCTTGCTAACTTTAAATGTTAGTAAAAGTGCCAAAAAGGAACAACCACTGATAATAATTCCGATAGTGGGAGTCCAGGAAGGAGTGTTGGGAACACTCGACAATAATGCGAATAATAATGATGGATTCAATTTTCTATCTCCTCGAAAGCATAATTTATGGAGTCACTCAGGAGTCAAAAATCAGAATATTTCTTGATTTATTCAAGATTCTGAGTTTTAGATTTTCACTCTTGAATTCTTAACAAGATTATAGGATTTTATCTAAATAAACTGTGATGATTTCAATTAATTTATAATTACTGTATTCAAAACTACAATTAATCAAATTATCCACTTCTCTCCATAAATTTGCAAATTCGATAGTCTCTAATGTTCTACACTGATAAAATTTAGACAAATTAAATCTATGCGAATTAAGATTTGTGGTATCACTAATTTGGAGCAAGGTCAAGCGATCGCAACTTATGGAGCAACTGCTTTAGGTTTTATTTGTGTACCAACTTCACCACGTTATGTTAACACGGAACAAATTAAGTTAATAGTGGATGATTTACCGACTAAAATTGATAAAATTGGAGTATTTGCCAATGAAATGCTAGAAACAGTTATTCTTACATGTCAAAAATCTGGGCTAACGGGCATACAATTACACGGTGATGAATCAGTCGATTTTTGTCAAGATTTACGCCAAAAAATAATAGATAAGTTTGATAAACTCAATCAGATAGAAATTATTAAAGCTTTGAGAATACGCAGCCTTGACGACTTAGCAAAGGCGGCACTTTATACGAGTTATGTTGATACCTTATTGCTTGATGCTTACCATCCACAACAATTAGGAGGAACTGGACAAACCTTAGATTGGAATTTGTTGCAAAATTTTCACCCCGGTTGTCCTTGGTTTTTAGCAGGAGGTTTGACACCCGATAATATTCTTGATGCATTAAACCAAGTTAAACCTCATGGGATTGATTTATCAAGTGGGGTTGAAATCACACCCGGAAATAAGGATTTGGATAAAGTGGCGAGATTGTTTGAGAAATTGGGAAAGGTATAATTTGAGATTGAATATTTGAGAACAAGAAAAATCTGAAATCTCTAATTTTCCACTTAGAGATGTAATCTGAATACACTGGAAATGCCGCATCAGCTACTGGCATGACACGCTGAAAATGATGGAATCGAAAGGTCTTACTTTTGCCTTTAGCCCGAAAATACAAAAAGCCTAACGTACTATTTTAGCTGTGTCATACCACTAATTATGGATGGATTAATTTACACTTTAATTTATTTAATCCATAATTTTTTAGAAAAATGCTGCTTGATGGCGAATCAAATTAAAGAATTCTTCGCGGGTTTTTTGATCCTCTTGGAATACCCCAACCATCGCGCTAGTCACTGTCCAAGAACCAGGTTTTTGAACACCACGCATTGCCATGCACATATGGGCACCCTCCATTACCACAGCGACACCTTGGGGTTCGAGAATGGTTTGGATTGCTTCGGCAACTTGACGAGTCAGACGTTCTTGTACTTGTAAGCGACGGGAATACATCTCGACAATACGGGCGAGTTTGCTCAAACCAACAACCTTTTGATTGGGAATATAGGCGACATGCGCTTTACCCATAAATGGCAACATGTGGTGTTCGCACAAACTAAAGAAATTGATATCGCGAACCAATACCATTTCGTTATGCCCTTCATCGAAGATGGCATTATTCACCAAGTCTTCGAGGGACTGGCTGTAGCCACTGGTGAGGAAACGCATGGCTTCGGCTACACGTTTGGGAGTTTTCAGTAGTCCTTCCCGTTCTGGGTCTTCTCCAATACCGACTAAAATATTACGTACGGCATCCTGCATTTGCTCCATTTGCTCTTCTGTCGGTGGATGCAACTCAGGCTGTCCACCATTGTGAGTATTCCGATCTGGTCTAGTGCTAATAATTTCGTTCAAGTCAGGAATTAGCGGAGATTGAGAACCGTTGGAACGAGCGATAGTCATAAATATCTGTTTTGGTTTGGTGATGTTTCGGTGGTTGAAGAAGTGCTGAGTGCTTAACGTTTAGTTATCTGCCTTATTTAAAGAACGCCAGCACTTGGCATGAGAGTCAATTCATCTACAACTGCTTGTTGTGGTAGCAGTGCAGTGTAAAGAATTGATTGGGCAACAATTTCTGGGGTGAGCATTTGGGAACGGTCAAAGTTAGCATTAACCGTGTCTGTATCCCATAATTCTGTGTTGACAGAACCAGGACAGAGGGCGGTGACACGGATACCGTGCGATCGCTCTTCCTGTGCTAAAGTTTGCGACAATGCCATTAAACCTGCTTTGCTAACGCAGTATGCGCCCCAATTGGCGAAAGCTTGTTTACCAGCAATGGAGACAATGTTAATAATTGTACCTGTTTGTCGCTGCCGCATTCCCGGCAAAATCCCCATGATGCACTGAAAAACTCCGGTCAAGTTTAAGTCAATCACACGCTGCCAATCTGCTAAGGGTGTGTCGCTCAAATTTCCTGTATATGCCATCCCCGCATTATTCACGAGGATGTCAATATCTCCGAAATCAAGGGCGATCGCTTGTATTTTGGCTTGCACTTCGCCAACATCTGCTAAGTCCACGGCGTAAGCTTTGGCTTCTACCCCTACATGTTGTGCGGCGGTAGCTACTGCTGATAATTTATCTAGCGATCGACTCACCAGAGCAACATCAATCCCAGCTTTAGCAAATTCTAGAGCTGTAGCTTTGCCAATGCCGCTACTTGCTCCAGTAATTAAAGCGCGTCGTTTTTGTTCAACCAAAATGCTATCTCCCATTGTGATGGAATTCCTGGATGTTTTGCTATTCAATAGCTGCAAATTAATCGGTTCATACACATTAAGAAAATCTAAATTTCGCAGATATTTGTCTCAAAAGCTGCTAAAATTGTTGGTTAAAATATGGATATTTTTTGGATTAATTATTTTCTGCGGAAATAAATTAACCTGCATGAGCAACTTATAGACGCATTTGTAATATTGAGATAAGAATAGATAAAAATACTATGGTGGCTTGGGATAGCCTTCTATAGAGCGTTTGCCACTAGCTGCTAGGGAAAATAAAAGCACTACAACAGTAAACAAATTCTCTTTTTTTGGGAAGATCAAAATATCAATCACTCCAGATTTAGGTGATGAAATACGCTTTTACCAATAGCTGCTAACGGCTAAAAGCTTTTACATCCCAAAAATGCAAAATGCCTATAGCAATTAGATTGTCAACACAAGCAATGTTAACATTTTTTAACTTGCCATAGGCAATTATAGCATTTGTCTTGTTTACGGGTGACTTAATTTCCTCAAAAATTGCCGAAAAGAGTGTTGTGTCGGCAATTTCTCGAACACTTCTCTGAACTATGCTCAAATCAAGCAGATGCTTCAGTAAAAACGCCAATTTTCCGGAATTTTTCGTAGCGTAGTTGACGGCGTTGTTGAGGAGTGAGGCGGTTGAGTTCTTCTAAGTTATCCAATAAGGCAGTTTTGAGCGATGTAGCGGCTTTGAGGGGGTCTGAATGCGCTCCTCCAATCGGTTCTGAGAGAATTTGGTCAATAATGCCCAAATTTTTCAAGTCGTGGGAAGTCATTTTCAATACTGCTGCTGCTTGGGGTGCTTTGCTCGCATCTTTCCACAAAATTGCCGCACAAGCTTCTGGAGTGATGACAGTGTAAACTGAATGTTCAAACATTAGTAATTTATCACCAACACCAATACCCAAAGCACCACCAGAACCGCCTTCACCAATAACTGTACAGATGATGGGTACATCCAAGCTAAACATCTCGCGTAAATTATAGGCGATCGCTTCTCCCGCACCTTGACGTTCGGCAACAACCGTCGGCAGAGCACCGGGTGTATCGATAAAAGCTAAAATCGGCATTCGGAACTTATTGGCATGTTCCATCAAACGCATGGCTTTGCGATAACCTCCAGGGGTTGCCATCCCAAAATTGCGAGCAATATTATCTTTGGTATCGCGCCCTTTCTGATGACCTAACATGACTACAGGCTGTCCAGCCAAATAGGCGACACCACCAATTAAAGCTGGATCATCAGAACCGCATCTGTCCCCATGTAATTCCATCCAATCATCGGCGATCGCCTGGATGTAATCTAAGGTACTAGGACGACGCGGATGGCGTGCAACCTGCAATCGCTGCGAAGGCGATAAACTGCTGAAAATTTCCTCGCGTAATTGCGTAGCTCGCGTTTCTAGTTGACGAATTTGACCCGTGACATCGACCCCATTTTCCTCCGCCAATTGGCGAATTTGGTCAATGCGAGTATTCAGTTCTGCGAGAGGTTTTTCAAAATCCAACAGTAGCGGTTTGCGCTCAGTAGTTGCCATAGATTAGGGAATTGGAGATAGGGAGTAGGGAGGAGTCGGGGGAGGGATAGGCAATTGGTAATTCGCAATTCGTAATTCGTAATTATTAACTGCCCATTGCCCGTTGCCCATGTGCCAATCTAGACTAAAAGTGGTCGAAATCCGTGTTTGAGCGAAATCTGACCAATGTAACTCATTTTTTCTACGGTAATCTGATTACGACCCCAAGAAAAGTTAGTACGTAACTTCTCGAATTCTAAAAGCATAGATTCGGCGAAACAAGCAAATAATTGACGTGCGGGAACATCCATGTTGACAATTTGCATGATTTTCCAGTCAATATCTAAAGAATGCTCGACAATGCCACCATTCAGGACGCAGATGTCGGGATGTTGAACCTTTGTCGCCAGGTTTTTGGGGTAGCCGCCATCAATAATCAGACAAGGCTTTTTGAGGATAGCGGGATTGATTTCTACACCTTTAGGCATACTCGCAACCCAAACTATAATATCAGCTTCGGGTAACGCTTGTTCCAATACCATTATTTTTCCGCGTCCCAGTTCGGCTTGTAAGTCCTGCAAGCGCTCTTGATTTCGAGCGATAAGCAAAAGTTCTTTCACATCGGTTTTTGCATCTAGCCAGCGACACACTGCACTACCGATATCACCTGTTGCCCCACAAACAGCCACCGTTGCTTCTGACAAGTTAATTCCGACTTGCTTGGCAGCTTCTTCTACTTGCTTGGAAATAATATATGCTGTGTGGGTATTACCCGTAGTAAAACGCTCAAATTCCAATGTCGTATTCCGAACTTGGCGAAACTGTTCCAAGTTAAAATTTTCAAAAATGATTGAGGAGAAGCCACCTAGAGCAGTGATATGAATATCATGCTTTTGGGCGTGAGCCATAGCGTTAAGTATTTTCCGAGTCGCTGCTTTTATGCGTCGTGTTGCTAGCATCTCTGGTAAAAAGCAAGATTCGACATACTGCCCTTCGATTTTTTGTCCGGTGACGCTGGTGACTGTTATGTTATCAACAATTAGAGGTGGGGCACTACACCAAAAATCTAAATCCTGGTCGGCATATTCAGGGTAACCTAATTCGCGGGCTACGGATTGTGCGTGTTCTAAGCTTGTAAGATGTCCGATTAGACCAAACATGTACGGTTATTATTGGGCGTGGGTAAAATAAAGTAATAAGTGGGGTGTGGGAAGTTGAGAGTGCTGAGTGCTGACTTGGATTTTATTCAGCATTGTCTACTCAGCACTGGGATTTTAAGCCGTGCGAAGTCCGTGGGCGGATAAACGCAGAACATCACGGTTGCTAAAACCGATATTGCTTAATGCTTCTCCATATTGAATCATGAAGTCTTCTACTAATGCTTCTTTTTCCATTGCTAAGACTTTGGCATCTTTTGCAACTTGGTTGAGCATTTGCCAGACAATCGGAAGGTTTTGACGATTGGCTTCTTCAAGTTCGGCTTTGGATGCTTCAAAGTTTTCTTTGAGCCAAACTTCACCAAAATTTAGGTGCATATATTCATCTTTGACCACTCCTTCCGTAATTTTACGGGCAAAATCATCGGCGACTGGAATGTAAATGTTATATGCCGCGATCGCAAAACATTCAATAATCAAAGATTGAATTAACAAACAGGTGACAATTTTCCCTTCTGCTGCTGCTACCTGAAAGTTTTGGTGTAATTGGCAGAAAAATTCCTTAGCAAATACCATATCAGGGGTAACTTGAAGATTCTTCGCGCAAGCCTCAAAGCCTTTCTTGTGACGACTCTCCATCTTCGATAAACGGACTAAATCATCCTCATGTCCCGGTAGTAGTTTCGCTAATGTCACGTAATTCTCATGAGCTTCCTGTTCTCCTTCAATCACGATCGCATTAATGCGGCTATAGGCATCTTTGTAAGTTTCGCTCTGAAAATCAATTTTTAATTCGTCTGCTAGCTGCTGCATAGAGTGTTTGCTCCTGTGATTTGAATTATTTGATACAGCGTTACGACCGATCGCTAGTAGGGCGTTGCCGATAGCTTTGATGTTCACTGTGGTTTAATTTAACTTAACAAGTCACTATGTTATAGATTAGCTTTTGCTGGTAGTTATTGCTCGATTGCATCACAATAAACGCTTGGAAGTTATCAAACTATTATGTCGAAATTATGTTAAAAGCAAGCTGGAATCTGAAAAAAACTGATGTTTTAAGCCTGGGAGTCCTTGTACTGCTGGCACTTATCATCTTGCTACCTCTGATTATTGTTTTTCTTACCTCCTTTGCTCCCTCTGGTACTCTGTCTGGGACAGCATCGTCACAAAGTTGGTCGTTTGCTAATTACACTGAAGCATGGCAGCGAGGTAAATTTTTACTCGCTTTTTGGAATTCGACGTTTGTTGCATTAGCTGTCACCGCCTTGCAAATTATCACTTCGGCTTTGGCTGGTTATGCTTTGGCAAGGTTAAAGTTTCGCGGAAAACAGGCACTATTACTCATAGTTCTCGCCACTTTGGTGATTCCTTTTCAATTGTTAGTAATTCCTATTTTCTTAGTTTTGAAATGGGGAAATTTAATCAATACCTATGGAGCATTAATTTTACCCACGGCAGTCAATGGTTTTGGGATTTTTCTCTTAAGACAGTTCTTTGCGGGCATTCCCGTTGAGTTAGAAGAAGCTGCTGCATTAGATGGAGCCAACCGCTTACAAATACTTTGGCAAGTGATGTTACCGCTTGCTCGTCCGGCTTTGGTGACTTTATTTTTATTTACTTTTATTGGTGAATGGAATGATGTGTTTAAGCCTTTGGTTTTTACTACTAGACCGGAGCTAAGAACTGTACAATTAGCGTTAGCTGAATTCCAAGAACAATTTACTAATAATTGGTCATTAATGATGGCGGCAGTAACTATTGCCACTGTCCCTGTATTATTATTGTTTTTAATTGGTCAGCGCCAGTTTATTCAAGGTATTGCATCTACAGGAATTAAGAATTAGGAAGAAAGGCAATATAGGAATATCTAATTGTCTGCAATGGATTTTTTAATTATTCGTTAACTATCATCAGAATATATAGTTGTCATAGAGAAATTATCGTCCAATAAATTCTCACATGTCAATTTTCATAGATAAATATGGGTATTGTCGAATGGGTTAGAGGAAACATCATCACCCACCAAAATCATTATAAAAGATGCCTTCGCGACAATTTACACAGTCAATATTAGGGCTTAATTTTGCCTTGCAAATCCCCGATTTTCCATTTACACAGTCAATATTAGTGCTTAATTTTGCCTTGCAAATCCCTATTTTCCATCAACAAAGTCAGATAATGCTCAATACTTAAATCCAAGAAACCGGGTTTATTTGGCATTAAGTTTACTCTATACATGGCTTCTGAAACTGTCACTAATAATGGGTTTATGAATTCACAGGATATGAAGTATCACGATGTTTATCGCGAACTACTGATGCTAAATATTTAATTTTCAGTGTTTAATCAGGGTCGAGAGAAATACCCGAATAGTTAGTAATATCATCAGCAATATAAGCTTTGCCTTTAACAGTTAAATTAGCAGCTACCTCCTGACCTAAATAGGGACTTTCAGGATATCTTTTCCCATCAAATTTAACTAGCCAATAATTTGCTTTTGTTCCGCCACTACTAGTTAAAAAAATCATATTTTGCCAACCATTCGTCTTTTGGTCGGTGACAATTATCGGTTGATTTGTGACTAAAATTTGGGATATTAATTTATATCCTGGTGCTGTTTTTTGAAAAATCATTGTCGGACAACCACCTTTTCCGCACACATGTTTACTAACTACATAAGCGATAATTTCGGGATTACGATCGCCATTTAAATCAACGCGATTGTAGTAATATCTAACGGATTTACTCACTTCTCCCACTAAAGCACGCATAGCTTGATCAATTTCAGGATTGCGTTTGCTTTCAGAATTAATATACTCAATATTCTGGAAATTAATGCCACGCACAGCAGGAAGAACTTTTGATGAAGAAGCGATCGCTAACCAGTTTGTTTGCAGAGCAATTAAACTACCTATAAAAAATAAAGATATTCGCATTTATCCATGCCAAATTTTAGATAACGATTATGGCATATAAATTATCTAAAGTTGGCTAATCTTGTATTCGATATTCGATATAGGTGAGGAAAATGAGCATATCTTCGGAAATGGGAATTCATCTCCAAAAATATGACAAAATATGACAGCCAGTTTTGATTTCTTGATTTAGCAACCTCAAATTTGCCGCCTTACTCTTCCTCTTGAATTTGCAGGCGAATAGTACGTTCGTTAGCACCACCAATTTGAATAGTCATAACTTGACTACCAAGTGGTTCTATACATTCAAGTAAAGAACGTAAATTAGGGGTACTGGCACCAGTATCGACATACAAGCGATCGGCTAAATTGCCAACTTTTTTCCAAGTCATGTACAATTTTCCGATAATTTGTTCGAGTTGCGAGGCTTGATTAACTAAATCAGCAGCCACATTCAAACAACCTAATCGTTGTGCTTCCACTAAAGCAGTTTCAATATTGACATCTTCTTGTGTCAATGCTTGTACCTGGGCGGAGGCTTTGAGGTATTTTGCTAGGTTTCGCGCTTCGGTAGTCGCTTGTTTGATTGTGTCCAAATCGGGATTAGCGCCAATTTCCTTTTGTAATGGAGCTTGATGAACTTGAGGTAATTTCTCCATTTCCCGCACCAAGGGGGCAATGACACGGGGAGGAAGGGAGTTATCAGCCGCTTTTTCCTTAACTGATTCCGGTAATAAATCGCTTGTCATCGCCGTCCATTCTTCCGTCAGTTGCTTGACTTCGCGGCGCGTGATTTTATCACCTTTTTGTGCGGATTCGCTCACCATTTGCTGTACTTCCGGTACAGCTTTCGCAGTTTCAATAAATGCACGTTTACTAAAATTTTTAATCGAACTGGGTTGGAGTTTGCCATCCGCCAGCAGGGTATCCGCACTATTTGCCAGTTGAATCCAGGTATAAGCCTGAGTTTTGCTGATTTCACGTTCCTTCAACCAATGAAGAAACCCTGTGCCCCGTCCATCTCCGCCGATTTTTTCGCGATCGCGTACGGCACGTAAGATTCTACCCCGCCAAATATCGGTTTGCAAATCGAAGCGATCGCACACCTGCCAAGCAATATCTACTTGTTCTTGAAATTCTGACTCTGGTATTGCTTCGTCTTCAGGATCGGGAAGCTCAAAGCTAAAGTCTACTGGCTGTTGTAGGGCATCTGCCAGGTCGTTCATCGATTCAGTGTATTCCACGATTTGCTGCTAAGGGTAGGTTATGCGCGATGGCTATTATCCCACAATCTGAGCAACCTTCAATGTGACAGTAAGTCAATAAAAATTAATAATTTAAGAGTATTTGTACGGAAACCTGGATATTCGGAAATGCTAATGGTGTAATTATTCCATTCTGAATTATCTGTTCTTGAGTATATTTGTTGTCTTGAGGATTTCGCAGTACGATTATTTGCCTGGTAGATAAATCTATAATCCAATATTCCTGTATTTGAGCATTAGCATAAATTGCTGCTTTCAGTTGCAAATCTTTTTTTAAGCTGGTTTTGGCAACTTCTATAACCCAAAAAACATCTCCAGGCTCAGGATGACGACTGTTGTAAGTAGACTCCGGTAATTTGACAATGGCAATATCAGGTTCGGGTTCGGAATTTGCTAGGGTAATTGGTCCATTGAAACGAACTTCGGCTTGATTTACAAGTAATTCCTCTAAGTATTTCGCCCCGCGTTTTGCCGTGTTGTAATGAATTGGAGTCTCTGGAGTCATTTCAACTATTTCACCCTCTAGTAACTCGACTTTGCGATCGCGTAAAACTTCTGCTTCAATCATGCGATGATATTCATCAATAGACCATTTTGCTAGCGTTTTCATGGCAAAATCACTCATACTGTTTCTTGCTTAATCACTTAAAATATACTAAATACCCTCAACACATTACATTCTGGCAACTTTTTCTAAAATAATTCTCACCCCAGTTACAATCATTTCTGGTTCGTCAATCCAGATAAAATGTCCACTTTTATGAGCTTGAATTTGCGTACAGTTTGTTGATAGTAGCATCAATTCATCATGCATGGTATTTCGCAACTTATTGGCAGCTTTCAATGGGATAAAACTTGTCCACAGCGCAGGTTTAAAAAAACTATCGGCTTTAATATTGACAATCGGTAATTTACCAAAATAATTTGCCACACTAATTTCTTTACTATTGGTGTCCAAATGCAAAATTTCCTGCGCCATTGTCAACCAGTGCTGAGGACGACTGACGTACAACTTGGGGAAACCGTCGTAATTCTGGCTTGAGTAATTCAAATGCACCGATGATCTTGAAAACACGAATAATTCCTAATATTGCTCCGAATACCGACATCACAAACCCAGAAGCAAAAAAGTATTTCAACCCTTGCAAACTCCAAGGCATTTTTAACATCCCAACTTCATGTAAAGCATCGCTCAGTACCATCCCGACAACCTTCTCCGGGAAACGATATGCATATAACCGCACGTTATAACTTCCAAACGAATTGCCAACGAAAATATAGGGTGGTTCGATACCGGCATTATTCAACAGTAAATCAAGTTCCATCACCATATTTTGACTAGTGCGGGAATAGGGACTAATATCGCTCCAACCAAACCCAGCCCTATCGTATATACAAACTTGTCCTAGCTTTGCTAACTCATCAATGAGAAAATATCCCTCAATTCCACCTAAACTATGCTCTAAAACTACTGTTGGATTAGCTTTATCTTTCCTTTCACCCTTGGTATACAAATGCAAATTGTAATTACCAACATCGATTAGTTTTCCTGGAGGAGGATTTTTATCCTCTAACCAACAGGCGATCGCATGGTAAATTGTTGTTGCTGCCAGTAAAAGCGATTGGATATAACTAGGCATTTTGCAAGCTTGCTATAGTTTTGCATTAATTGATTGCAGATTAACACAAACCCATGTTTACTATAACTCTGTTGCGATCGCGTTTAACTATATGAGTTGTCAACTAGAAGCAAGATTATTAGAACAGCACCAAGCTAAATATATTAGGTTTTTACATAAATTTTCGCAATGTTAGATAAGTAATACTAGCAATAAGCTGTTAAGCGCCTAAATTATATAGACAAAGCGGGCAGGATGCCCGCACTACAATAAATTCATATTTTCGCTTTATACAATTTAACTGCACATCAGCTTATAATCTCGGAGTGATACATCTCTTTTTAAGGTTTTCAGTTTTTCCCAATAAATTATAAGCAATTAGCCGAGATGTGATCGCACCGTCGAGATTATCATAGAAATATGAAGAATGTGCATCCTCTGCCCCAACAACCATTGCCAAATCTGATTTCCCAATTGTGTTTAATGCTTTTTCGGTTCCATTGGCATCTTGCCAAACATATTGATCGCAAAAAAATATTTTAGAACCGATTTCGTCTTTAATTGCAGCATTCAAGGGATATGCCGCTAAATCAGAAGAGTGGATAACATTAATCCATCTCAATATGTTTTTTCTATTCACCTCATTAAGAAGCAAATTTATTAAGGAAAAATCAATATCCCACATTTGTTTAAGAAATAGTAAGGGAGAGCCTAACGTTGTGATGCTTGCTAAATCTAAGTGTTTTAACTGTTCTCGGAATAAAAAAGCTGGATCGTCTTTTGAGAAAGTATTAGCAAAAAGAATATCCCAAAGTATAATACTACCTAAAGAATGAGCAATAAAATGAATTTCTGTCTCAGTAGAATGGTCTTTTTTAAATCGATTAAAATCTTCTAAAATACTTCTACGAATTTCTTTACCCCTTTCAGGGTTTTGATAAATTAAAAAATCTCCTAGGAAATTATTAATAAACTGACTTCTGCGTTCTCTATACCGATAAATATCATCGTGAAGCCATTCATATTCTTGATGTTTTGTACAAGCTAGCTTGAAATCTTCTTCTATATAACTAACTGTTTGCTCCTTTTTATTATTGAATAAATTACCCCAAAAGCTGGAATAAAAATTTGCTGAGTTTACATAATCGTTGTTATGAAGTTCTTGTTTAATTTTTTGCGTAAGCACATTAGCATAGTTAGAATTTGTCGTATTAACACCATGTATAAAAAAGACAAGCATACAATTGCTAAGTAAACATTATGGCTATAATAAACCATAGCTTACGTAATTACCTCAGAGATAACCCTTATGCTGTATACCTGTATCTCATATTAAACTTTAAAAAAGTAAACTTTAGCATTAACAATATAATACTCCTGAAGATAAGCAAATCCTATTCGAGGAGCCAATTAAACAAACCTTCAACAGTCAAGTGAAAATCCCTGGCAAATTCAGGAACAGGTAATTTTGTATCAGCAACATCATAAATAACTATTGGTTTATCTGGTAAATAGACAAATACCGAGCGCTCTTCCGAATCAATTAACCATCCCATCTGCGTCCCATATTGCAAGCAATGTAAAATGTTTTTGGTGACTTTAGTTTGACTTTGATTTGGTGACAGAATTTCTATTGTCCAATCTGGGCAAATCGAGAAAACATTTGCAACTCCACCATTTTCTTGACGCGGGATTCTATTCGACAAAAAAACTGAAACGTCAGGTACAACAGAACGTCCACCAAAAGTACAGCGCAGTTCAGTAAAAGCTCGCGCAATTTGCTCTATTAAATTAATTGCAGATGGTAATTCAGTTTGAAGTACACTATGCTCACCCTGAGGCATTGGTTTTTGGATGATATTTCCATCAATATATTCGCTAGCAGGTTCAGTTTCTGGTAGCTGCAAAAATTCTTCTAATGTTAATTTTTGAGTGGGTGTTTGTACCATTGCCGATTTCCTTCAGCAGCTAACAATACTTAGTTTCACCAAAAATAATTACAAAAACAGAGGAACGTCAATAAAAAACTCAACATTCCTCTGAATTCAAATTAAGAAACAAATTATACAGTAGCTAAACTCAATTCCTTCGCTGTCTCAAAGAAGAAGCGCACATTATCCTCTGGGGTCTGCGGTAAAACACCATGTCCTAAGTTAAGAATATGACCCCAATTACCAGCCTTACGCACAGTATCATAAATGCGATCGCGGATAAATTCCTGGGAACCAAACAATACACCTGGGTCTAAATTACCCTGTACTTTCATGGTTTTACCAAGACGCTGGCGAGCATCTGCCATATCCACTGTCCAATCGACAGAAACAATATCAGCACCGGATTTACCCATGCGCTCTAGGACACCAGCACAACCACTCACCAACAAAATTAATGGGGTATCAGGATGAGTTTGTTTCACCTTCTCAAATACCATCTGTTGATAAGGACGAGCAAAGGTATCATAATCTTGAGGACTCAATTGTCCTGCCCAAGAATCGAACATTTGCACCACCTGCGCCCCACAATCAATTTGGTAGCAGACATAGGTAGCGATCGCGTCGGCAAGTTTTTCTAACAATTGATGTAAAATCATCGCTGTGTCGGAAAATGCCATATTCTTGATGATGGAATAGGTTTTAGAACCCTTTCCTTCGACAGCGTAGGCTGCCAATGTCCAAGGTGCGCCAACAAAGCCTAAAACTGTGGATTTATTGCCAACTTCCTGCCGTAGTGCCCCTAAAATTGTCTTGATAAACGGCATCGACTCATCAGGGTTGAGGGGATTTAATTTCTCTACCTGTGCTTGAGTGCGAATGGGTTCGTGAATAATTGGACCCTTTCCTTCCGCTATATCCATATCGATACCCAAACCAGGAAGGGGGGTGACGATATCGGAAAATAGGATGACTCCATCGGGTTGAAACGCTTTCCAAGGTTGCAAAGATACCTCGATCGCAACTTCAGGAATTTCCGAGCGCTCGCGGAATGAGGGATATTTTTCTCGTAGGTCTCGATAAGCCTTCATATAGCGTCCAGCCTGACGCATCATCCACACTGGAGGACGATCTACAACTTCACCACGAGCAGCCCGTAACAATAGAGGCTCATTTGCGGAAATACCCATTAACACTTCATCCTATATAACTTTTTTATGTCATTTTTTAGCTTACCGTTCAAAGGGCAAAGGGAAAAGGGGCAACGGAAAGGGGAATGAGCAATGGATTCAGCGAAAGGGGAATAGCAAAAGAGAAAACAAAAAGTAAAGATTTATTGAGTTTTTTTCTACTTATTTACGAACTCTAAAATCAACCAAAAAATTCATCAAAAGTTCTTAAAATTTATCAAAAATTAAAAGTAAAGATTGATTTAAATATATTGAATTTGCAGAAAAATAGTGCATCGCTGATGCCTGAGAGTGTTTCCCGAACAATCGCTAATCATTATTTTGTCTTTGGTTTTTCCGGAACAAGAATCTGTTCACAAAGATGGCGATCGCATTTTTCTGTGCATCCCTCTATCTCCACGTCAGTTCTCGCATTGGTTATTGAGGTGGACATGGTATGAGTCCTCAAGATAACTAATTTCAGTACGGTATACCCTACCTTCTTCATCGGCTAGCACACTAAAGTCCTATGTTGCAGTTTTGTAAATATTTGTTTACACTTGTTTACATAAGGCAACAAAGAACGCAACAAAATAAATATACAAGGATATAAAGATATGATGACTATCTTGATTGCACTATTCATAGTTGGTTGGGTTGCTGCTTCTGTGCTTGGTACATTGGCATATTTCATGGGAGAACAAAGAAAACCCATTCACGAACGCAACTGGGCTTCAGAGTCATTTGACAATTTGGCGAAAAATCTGACAGGTAAAGAGATTGATTATAGCGATCGCATTCCCGCATATGCACTGGATGCCTATGCAACTCAAGTAATCAAGGTTAATTAACTTTGACGAAACGTTGATACAAAGTTGTGATTTCTAGTTAAGTGATGTCGGGTGTGTTAAGAAACATTAATGCACCCGATTAGCATATCTTACTTTTTATTTGTGCTATTACTGCTTACTTACAAGCTTGACACTTCCAGCTTGACAATCCCGTAACCAAGTATCAACAGCCTGCGCCACAACTCCATTGCTACTTTCACGTATAGGGGTAACGGGCTGCTTGCTGACGGGAAACGAACCAATTTGCGAAAACATCATTACCTTACGCCAACCGATGTTGGTTTTAGTTACCAACAACCAATGGAACTGTTGTAACTCCACAGCTTTACCAGCCGTATACTTACGCTCTAAAGTTGTAAAAAATACTTGTTCCACTCCATCCTCCAGAGTGTTTGTAGCATCGCTACTGGCAGAAATTGGATTTAATGGAAGGGGTTGAAATTCTGGTTTTCCAGCTGCCAAAACATAACTAAATGTGTCGCCTCTGCGAGTGAGACGACGAGCACGTTGACTAGCCCGATTAGCATAGCTAGGTAAATCACGCAAAAGATTAGTAGTAATTAACTCTAGTTTTTGCTGGGAGCAAAGTGACTGTAAATTATTTACTTTCCTAACATGAGAATATAGTTCTCTTCCCTGTCTCAGGTTTTGCCAGGAAGAGTTTAATGATAACGCTGGGTCAAGATACCAATTCGATATCAAAAACCACAAGCAGGAGTAAGGCAACCACAAGCCATAATTATTTATTTTGGCTTTTATTTTGGCTTTTATTTTGACTCTTGACTTCATGCAACAGTCGCAACCTCCTCACAAATTTTCTTCCAGGCTAGTGCGGGATTCTCGGCAGTGGTGATGGGACGACCGATGACGAGATAATTGGCTCCAGCCTGGAGTGATGCAGAAGGTGTAAAAGTACGTTTTTGGTCGCCTTTATCTGCCCACTCAGGACGTACACCAGGGCATACTAACAGAAAATTGCTACCACAGGTATCACGTAATTGTGCCACTTCTTGAGGCGAACATACTGCACCGTCCAAACCGGCTTCTTTTGCCATGAGTGCCATCTTCAGAGCATATTCAGGCAATTCGAGGGGAACGTGCAAATCGAAGGCTAGCTGTTGCGAGGAAATGCTAGTTAGCAAGGTGATGGCGATTAATTTTGGTGGTTGAACCCCTGCTTGGTTTGCCCCTTCCTGGACTGCATCGACAGCCGCTTTGAGGGCATCACGCCCATTGGTAGAGTGAATTGTGAGTAAATCGACCCCGTAACGGGCGGCAACGCGGCAAGCGCCGGCAACAGTATTGGGGATATCGTGGAATTTTAAATCCAGAAAAATGCGTTTTTGGCGAGTTTTGAGTAAATCGAGAATTTGCGAACCAGAACTGGTGAAAAGTTCTAAACCAACCTTCCAGAAAGAAACTTCCGGCAGGAGATTAAGAAGTGCGATCGCATCTGCAACTGTGGGTACATCTAAAGGAACGATAATTTTGTCGGTTTTCATTTGGGGAAATGGGAAAGGAAAAAGCAAGGGGGAAGGAGATAATTTACCATACTCGCGATCGGCAGCAAGCTATACAATTGCCTATTTCCCACTCAGAACAGCCTGAAACTGCGACTCTAAAAAAAGAAACACTCTGCCAAAAGCTTGAATCTGCTTGTCAGAGCGCGTCCATAGTCATTGATGACTCAATTAAGATGACTCAATGAACTACTTAACTAAAAACTCAAACTAAGCGGATAAACTTTTTTTTCCCCAGTTGGAGAACTTTTCCTTTGAGTTCTTCCTGATTGGGGAAAGTGATTTCGCCATCAGTGATTTTTTCACCGTCAATCCGTACTCCCCCTTCTTCAATTTTGCGTTTACCTGCTTTGTTGCTATCGCATAAGCCACTATCTTTGAGGATTGATGCCAACCTCGCTGGAAATTCCACACCAGCAAGAGAAAATTCGGGAATATCACCCTCCTGACCTCCTGATTCTGCGGCTTTCTGGGCTGCTGCTGCTCCTACCTCTCCGTGATACTGTCTCACAATCTCCCATGCCAGCATTTTCTGCTTCTCCCGTCCATCTGGGGGCAAACTGTCCAAAGGTAAATTTGTTAATAATTCAAAATACTGCTCTAGCAAATTGTCGGGTATTGCCTGCAACTTTTGGTATTTTTGATTCGGATGGTCTGATAATCCTACGTAATTACCGATGGATTTAGACATTTTCTGGACACCATCAGTTCCGATTAAAATTGGTAATAACAAGCCAAATTGAGGTTTTTGCCCAAAGTGACGTTGTAAATCCCTCCCTAGGGCAATGTTAAATTTCTGGTCAGTACCACCCAATTCCACATCCGCTTCTACAGCAACTGAATCGTAGCCTTGCATCAAAGGATACATAAACTCATGTAGAAAAATAGGGCTTTGCGCCTTATAGCGTAAATCAAACCCTTCTTTCTCCAACATTTGCCCTACAGTCATTGTGGACAATAACTCTAAAATTTTGCCTAAATCTAGCCGAGCCAGCCATTCCGAGTTATAACGGATTTCTAAGCGTCCGGGTGTATCAAAATCTAAAATTGGGCGTATTTGGTCAAGATAGGTCTTCGCATTTTGCTGTACTTCAGCTTCAGTCAATTGCCGACGCACATCCGATTTACCCGTCGGGTCGCCAATTCGGGCTGTAAAATCACCAATAATTAAAACAGCCGTATGCCCAGCATCCTGGAAAGCTCGTAATTTCCGCATAGGTATGCTATGACCGAGATGAATATCGGAGCCTGTTGGGTCAATACCCAATTTTACCCGCAAAGGACGGTCAATTTTAACCAGCAAGCTTTCAAGGTTATCGTTTTCGCTGTGAGCATCGGTTGCTTGTGGGAAAATTTCTGCTGTCCCGCGACGCAACCACGATAAATTATGCGTCATACTGGAAAGTTGATTGTTAGGTTGATTATCAGCGATGTTTTGCACAAGAGAAGTTGGATTGGTTATAGTCACTATTGATTTTGTCTAAAAGTTCATCTGCCAAATTAATATAATTACAAAAAATCAACCGCCTTGCTTCGCCCAAGAAATTACACTTATATATACATGTGAGGAAGTGAAATCGCCGTGTCGTCAAGGACTTTTGAAGATAAGAAAAACCCAGATCAGACTACATCTGGTTTAGAGTTTGTCAAGGGTGTTGGTCAAGTAACTGGCGGAACCCTTCTAGCCATTACCATGCTGACAAGCTCTATTGTAGCCGGAGGACTAGTCGGTTTAGCCATCAGTTTCCGAAATCTGCCTGATGTGAGGCAGCTACGTAACTTTTTTCCCTCCGAAACCACCTACCTCTACGACGTTAAAGGTAAACTTCTCGCGAGCATCCACGGGGAAGCAAACCGCGAAGTTGTACCCCTCGATCGCATTTCTCCGGAACTTAAACGGGCTGTATTAGCGAGTGAAGATGCTGATTTTTATTTTCACCATGGGATTAACCCCAAAGGTGTGGGACGAGCGATCGCCAGCAACTTAAGGTCTGGGGGGGTGCGGGAAGGTGGTTCAACTGTAACCATGCAGTTGGTAAAAAACCTGTTTCTATCGCGTCGTCGTGACTTTACCCGGAAAATCGCGGAAGCCGTTTTAGCTATTCGCCTCGAACAAATTTTGTCCAAAGACCATATTTTGGAAATGTACCTCAACCAAGTTTATTGGGGTCACAATAATTATGGGGTACAAACGGCAGCTCGCAGCTATTTTAACAAGGGTGCAGAAAACCTCACCTTGGCGGAATCGGCAATGATGGCGGCTTTAATCCAAGCCCCAGAACAATATAGCCCCTTCGTGAATATGAAAAAAGCGAAGGAACAGCAAGCGATTGTTTTGTCACGGATGCTGACTCTCGGTTGGATTAGTCAAAAAGAACACGATAATGCCCTAAATGAAAAAATTAAATTAGGTAGAATCCGCTCCTTCCAAGGTAGTGCTTTACCCTTCGTTACTAATGCTGTATCGGCAGAACTAGCGCGAAAATTTGGTCGTGAGGCACTTCTAAAAGGTGGAATGCGTGTGCAAACCACTATAGACAGCGATTTTCAACGCATGGCTGAAGAAACCGTCAGTAAGTGGCATAAGCGGCTTCTTAGTCAAGGCTTATACAAAAACCAAATGGCATTGGTGGCAGTAGACCCACGTACCCACTATGTTAAGGCGCTTGTGGGTGGTGTTGATGCGAAAACCAGTGAATTTAACCGGGCAACCCAAGCGTTACGTCAGCCCGGTTCTGCATTCAAGCCATTTGTTTACTATGCGGCTTTCGCAACTGGAAAATACACACCGAATTCGACAGTCCTGGATACTCCTGTCAGCTACCGTGATGGCGATGGGATGTATTCCCCCCGTAACTATGATGGTAGTTTTGGTGGTTCCATGTCGATTCGTTATGCCTTAGCACAATCACGTAACATTCCCGTAATTAAGCTTGGTAAAGGTATCGGGATGAACAAGGTTGTGGAGACTTGCCGGATTTTAGGAATTACCAGTCCGATGGAACCTGTCACCTCGTTACCTCTGGGTGCGATCGGTTTGACACCGTTGGAAATGGCTAGTGCTTATGCCACCTTTGCCAATTATGGTTGGCAGTCTCCCCCGACTGTGATTGTGCGCGTTACAGACAGTAGTGGAAATGTATTGCTGGATAATACGCCAAAACCCCAGCTAGTTCTAGACCCCTGGGCTTCAGCAGCTACTATTGACGTGATGCGATCGGTAATTACGGAAGGGACAGGGAAAAATGCTGCGATCGGTCGCCCTGCTGCAGGAAAAACGGGAACCACATCTTCAGAAAAAGATATTTGGTTTGTAGGAACTGTACCGCAGCTAACAACCGCAGTTTGGATCGGTCGAGATGATAATAGACAATTGGCACGCGGCGCAACCGGCGGTACAACCGTAGCGCCAATTTGGGCTGACTTTATGCGACGGGCACTTAAAGATGTACCTGTGGAAAACTTTAAACCCACTTCGCAGTTCCCTCGTCCCAAAGGGGGATAAAAGTTAAGAGTGATAAGTTGTGAGTTATGAGTTTAAGAGTTTGGATTGATAAATTGATCAACTTTTGAGTGAAAGTGTTTTTTAAATCAAGTTACTTAATTTTTGAACTCTTAATTGCCAATTTCTAACTACTAAACCTCAACTTTATTACTCCTAACTTGGTCATTTTTGTTTTTCTAATTCAGTTTTCATACGTTGTAACGTCATATTCATTTGGTCAAACATTTGCTGCGGAGTGACACCAAATTGACCGAGTTGTGTTTTTAATTGCTCCATAGTCATTTGAGCCATGAAATCCTCCGATAGCTCAAAGCGCTTCATAAAGATGCGATAGCGCTCCATCATTGCTTCCATTTGCTCAATGAACAACTTTTTGCCTTCACGGTCAAATTTTCCGTAGCCATTACCAAGCTGAATCAATGCTTGATAATCTTCAAATAATTGCTTTGCTTCTTGTTGAATGATGTCAGAGTCAAAGAATCCCATGTTACTCCCACTCGACTGAGTTATTGCTCTCAGTTGCTTTCATACTTTCGCCTCTTGTTTTATTCTAGTCCAGAGCGATATTTTGGTAAGTCACGGTTTAAGTACGGTTTTGTACCGAGATTTCAACACTTGACTGAGAAGATGAAAGGGGAAAAGCAAGGTAATAGCTACAAAGCGAAATTTCTCCAGCTAGTTTGTTAATATATCTGTTCTAATAGGTTTAAGTAGGTTCAAGCAAACGAATTACCCTGCTAGCAGTAAAATTTATCTGAATCAAGTATGTTCAAAAATCAACATAAAAGCCGAAGTGTTGCTGCTGTCTTGGCATTTGCTGGGACATTAACAATTTCTGGGTTACATAAGTTCTATTTGGGTCAACCCTTATGGGGTGTAGTTTATGTTTTGCTTTCTTGGACACCAATTCCGAAAGTTGCCAGTGCAATTGAAGGCGTTTGGTTTTTGGCACAGGATGAAGAGAGTTTTGATCAAAATTTCAACTTGGGAAAATCGACAAGAATCTCCCAAACTGCGGGTATGCAAGTTGCTTCGATTGCCGATGCCTTACGTGAGTTAGATACATTGCGTCAAGATGGTTTGATTACGGAATACGAATTTGAGCAAAAGCGTCGTCAGTTGTTAGAGCATATTTGATCATTTAGGTATCAATGAATTCTTTTCGATTTAATCTGAGATTACAAAAGCTCCGAAATCAAATACTGAGTAATCCTTACTACCGCTTCCAATCGGGGGAAGAAATTGCGATCGCATCTCAGTTGGGTATCCGTATTGATGCTAATAATGCTACTGTTGACGACTGGTTACGTTTACCAGGATTATCAATACATCAGGCAAAAACACTAGTAGAACTATCGAAAGCAGGTGTTAAATTTTACTGTGTTGAAGATATTGCTGCGGCTTTGAGCCTATCTCCGGTGAGATTTGAATATTTTCAAGCGATACTGACTTTTGATTATTATGACGATGAGGCGATCGAGATTGCGACAAAATTTATTCAGATTAATACTGCAACTGTAGAAGTGCTGGCAAACACGCCCTTTATGGATTTGTTGTTAGCTGAAGCTGTGGTTAAAAATCGTGTCGAGAATGGATTGTACCGAGATATAGTCGATTTTCAAAGGCGCTTAAATTTACCTGGGGATGTGTTGGCGCAGTTGATGTATTACTTGAAGTTTTGATGGTTTGATACCGAAGGATAATTCAAGAGTCAGGAGCCAGAATCTAGAAAGGAAATTCTGACTACTATTTTCTGATTCCTCTATTCTGACTACTTCTGAGGAATCATGTAAAAATAAGTAGTGTCAGCGTCTCGCTTGCTATTTCCCAAAGGTGGGCTTTCCGGCTCCGGAGTTTTCCGTGAAGAACATCTCCCCGGAAACTCCTCTCCACACTACTTGTTCAATTTATTTTTACACGAATACTTATAGTTAAAATTAACCTAAATCACGCCAATTTTATTCACAGGATAAAACCGAAATACCGCTCTACCAATAATATTTTCACTAGGTACAAATCCCCAGTAACGCGAATCGTAACTATTGTTGCGATTATCTCCCATGACAAAAAATTCATTAGGGGGGACTTTAATTTCTGGAAATGCTTGATTTGGAGGTTCGGCGATGTAGTTTTCTTGGATGGCTTGTCCATTCCGATAAACTCTACCCTCTTGGATACTGATTGTTTCCCCTGGTGTGGCAATGATGCGTTTGATGAAGGCTTGATCTTTGTCTATTTTTCTTTGGCGTTGTAGTTCTAATGGAGGGGTGAATACCACGATGTCGCCAAAATGTGGCTGGTTAAAGTGATAGGATATCTTCTCCACTACTAGCCTATCCCCTTCATATAAAGTTGGCACCATCGAAGGTGAAGGAATGTAGCGGGGTTCAGCAATAAAGGTACGGATTAGAAAAGCGAGAAAAAGGGCGATCGCCACTAATGTGATATTCTCACGAATATTCTTCCATAACTGTGAGGTAGCTGAATTTGTTTTTGCATTATTTTCCTGAGAAGCCATATCATTTCTAACCAAATAATCAACTCAAACGATGCCGGATGTGTGAGACTTGCGCCACCATCGCAGTTTAGCAAAATATATCCGTTAGTAGAGCCTCCAGGTACGCAGATTGCAGCACTTGCTAGTTTTGTCACCAGTAAAAAGCGGTAGAGATTTTTTATCCTCTACCGCTTAATAAATTCTCAATTTCGGATTCTCAATTTAATCTAAAATCCAAAATCTAACTCATCTATTCCCCGGCTGGGGTTAAGACTGGTGGTTCGGGACGTTCGCCCGGACGAACAACAACGTTGTTGCTTTCATCCACATCAACTACGGCAATATCACCGTCTTTAATACGTCCAGAGAGAATCTCTTCGGCGAGACTATCCTCTAACAAGCGCATAATCGCCCGACGTAATGGTCTAGCACCGTAGCTGGGGTTATAACCTTCTTGGATAAGCCTATCCTTGAAGCGATCGGTAACTTCCATGGTGATGCCTTTTTCGCCCAAGCGACCGAATACTTCCTTGAGCATAATATCGGCAATTTCCGTAACTTCGGCTTTGTTGAGTTGACGGAAGACGATGATTTCGTCGAGACGATTGAGGAACTCAGGACGGAAGTAGTTTTTGAGTTCTTCGTTAACCAAGAATTTAATCCGGTTGTATTGGGATTCGCTAGCATCTTCGGCAAACTCGAAACCAATACCACCACCACCTTTTTCAATTACCTTAGAACCAATGTTCGAGGTCAAAATTAATAAGGTGTTCTTGAAGTCTACAGTCCGACCTTTAGCATCAGTCAATCTACCGTCTTCAAGGATTTGCAGTAGCATATTGAATACATCGGGGTGCGCTTTCTCAATTTCATCGAAAAGCACCACTGTGTAAGGTCTGCGACGTACTGCCTCAGTTAACTGACCGCCTTCGTTGTATCCTACATAACCTGGAGGCGAACCAATCAGTTTACTGACGGTATGGCGTTCCATGTACTCAGACATATCTAGGCGAATCATTGCTTCTTCAGAGCCAAAGAAGTAAGAAGCCAATGATTTTGCTAATTCGGTTTTACCAACCCCGGTAGGACCGGAGAAAACAAAGCTAGCAATAGGTCGGTTGGGGTTCTTCAAACCGACACGGGCGCGGCGAATTGCTCGTGACACAGCTTTGACTGCATCTTCTTGACCAATAAGGCGCTGGTGCAGGGTATCTTCCATGTGTAAAAGCTTCTCGGATTCTGATTCCGTCAGCTTATTCACTGGTACACCTGTCCAAGAGGCAACAATATGAGCGATGTCTTCCTCTGTCACCACAGGTTCATCGCCACCTTCGCTCTTGCTTCCAGTTGCTTTGTTTTGGGCGATCGCGCGGATTTCGGCTTTGATTTCCATTTCGCGATCGCGCAATTCTCCAGCCCTGTCAAAGTCTTGGGAGCGGACTGCATCGTCTTTTTCCTTGAGAATTTGACGCAGTTCTTTGTCTAGCTCTTTAGCTGCTGGGGGTAATTGGGAGTTAATTAAACGTACCCGCGAACCAGCTTCATCGATGAGGTCGATCGCTTTATCGGGGAGGTAACGGTCAGATATATAACGGTCGGATAACTTCGCCGCAGCCAACAAAGCTTCGTCGGAAATCTTCAGCTTGTGGTGTTGCTCGTAGCGATCGCGTAAACCGTACAAGATTTCTATGGTTTCATCTACTGAGGGTTCTCCTACCATGACTGGTTGGAAACGACGCTCTAATGCTGCATCGCGTTCAATGTGCTTGCGATACTCATCTAGGGTTGTCGCACCAATACATTGCAACTCACCCCGTGCCAATGCTGGCTTGAGGATGTTGGCTGCATCGATTGCGCCTTCCGCCGCACCCGCACCAATTAAGGTGTGAACCTCGTCAATTACTAAAATTACATTTCCTGCCTGACGAATCTCATCCATGATCTTCTTCAGGCGTTCTTCAAACTCACCTCGATATTTGGTTCCTGCTACCAGCAAACCTATATCCAAGGTGACAACACGCTTATCTTCGAGGATATCGGGGACATCTTTAGTAGAAATCCGTGTTGCTAAACCTTCGGCAATGGCAGTTTTACCAACCCCTGGTTCACCAATTAATACTGGGTTATTCTTAGTCCGACGACCAAGAATTTGAATTACGCGCTCAATTTCTTTGGCGCGTCCCACAACTGGGTCGAGCTTTCCGTCGGCTGCCATTTGGGTCAAGTTTGAGCCAAATTCATCCAGCGTTGGGGTCTTCGTCCGGTTAGATGGACCACCCTGAGTCACCTCAGCAGTTTCACCCAACATGCGAATTACCTGGGTTCTGACTTTCGATAAGTCAACCCCAAGATTCTCTAAAACTCTGGCTGCTACTCCTTCCCCTTCTCGGATTAAGCCCAACAACAGATGTTCGGTGCCAATATAGTTGTGCCCCAACTGTCGCGCTTCTTCCAAAGATAGTTCCAGAACCCGCTTTGCCCGTGGCGTAAACGGAATTTCCACAGCTACAAAGCCCGAACCTCGACCTATAATTTTCTCTACCTCAATCCGGGCATCTTTGAGATTGACACCCATCGATTTCAGTACTTTTGCTGCTACTCCGGTACCTTCACCAATCAAACCCAGGAGGATTTGTTCGGTACCAACAAAATTATGCCCTAGCCTTCGAGCTTCCTCTTGGGCGAGCATGATTACCTTAATGGCTTTTTCTGTGAAGCGTTCAAACATATGGCAGTTTTCCCATCACCTGCGTCGTGCCGGTACGCTGATTTTAGCACAGCCAAAACGAACAGATGTCTGTATAAAGATACAGGCATTTGCCACGAGGATATCGGGTTACGGAACTTACCCTGAATTTTTTATTGCTTTGACCTAACTACTGTACTGAGGTGGCGAACGTCAAGAGCCTTTTAAACACTGATTTTTCGGCAGTTTTTAACTTTTGTTGAGTGTTTGCTAAAACAGCCCCTAAGTGAAAATTTTTATCACATTTCCTATTGTCTGTCAAGTTGAATCTGAACTTTAGGAGGTGTTTTTGGTGCGATCGCCGGCACAAAATTCAAAAATTAATATTTCTCAGCAAATAATAAAGATTTGTTAAGGATTGCAGAAAAAGGTACAAAGGAGGCAACAGGTAATAACTTAAGGCATATAAGTTAAGAACAAGTAAACAACCAACCAGATAATTTCAGGCGTTTGTCGGTAATTTGCTGCCAAGTCTCCAAAGTTTTGGGGAATTGGGGGTCTTGGATATCGCCCAGCCAAAGGATGAGGGCATCTTCGCCGTTATCTTTGTAGTAGCCGCGTCTGCATCCAGCTGTCTTAAAGCCAAATTTCTGATATAAAGTAGTAGCACCCAAGTTAGAAGCTCTCACTTCTAGGGTAGCCCGCTCCAAACCAGATTCATGAGCCGTCTTCAGTAGAGAAAATAGTAAAGCTTGTCCCAGACCTTGACGTTGATATTGGGGATGAACAGCCAAAATTGTAATATGTGCCTCCTCTAAGATTGACCAAAAACAACCCATTGCCAACAGACCAATGTGGGAGAGGGGGGAAATGAGACCAAGTAAAGTACTATTAGGACTGTCTATTTCTCGTTGATATGCATCGATTGTCCACAGACCACCAAAACAAGCTTGGTCGAGTTCGATGACAGCACTGAGGTGCTTCTGTGTCAATGACTGAAGTGTTAAATTGAGTGTGTTCACGCTTGTTGGTAATGGTGCATTCCCTCTGTAAACTGGGAGTGGGAGTATTTGCTTATTTAAAATGGGTAATGAGCATTGGGCACTAGATAAAGCATTGATTCTTGCTCACCACTACCCATTAACTAAATACCTAATTACTTACCCATTAAGTATTACCAATTAAATTGCCCATGTTCAAGTTATAGACGCGATCGCAACTACTTGCAGAAGCGACTGGGTGTCTATCGGCAGGGTATGACAATGCCCAAATTCTAATTACAATCAAGGACAACTCTCACAGTTATGGTATCGACTCATCCGGCTGGGGTTCAAGATTCAGGCAGTAAATATTTACCTCAGATTCAAAACAATCAGATTGAAACTTCTCCAAATCAGGAGTTGCTACCGCTAACAGCTAGTATTAACAGCAAAGACCATTTAGCAATAGGTGGCTGTGATGTTCCAGAACTAGTACAGCAATTCGGTTCACCCCTATATATAGTCGATGAAGCAACATTGCGTGCAGCTTGTCGCCAATACCGTGATAGTTTTCAACGTTATTACCAAGGGGAGTCGCAAGTCCTGTATGCTTCCAAAGCATGGAGTTGTTTAGCAATTTGCGCGATCGCTCACCAAGAAGGATTAGGAATTGATGTCGTCTCTGGAGGCGAACTCCACACTGCTTTAGCTGCGGGAGTTAGTCCCAGTAAAATATATTTCCATGGTAATAATAAATCACGGGAAGAACTAGTTCTGGCAATTACATCACAGGTGAACATTGTTGTTGATAACTGGTACGAACTGGAAACTCTGGTGAAGATTGCTTCTCCTTCGCAACCCGTCCGTATTCTGTTACGCTTGACTCCAGGTATTGAATGTCACACCCACGAATATATTCGGACTGGACACCTCGACAGTAAATTTGGATTTGACCCCAACCAACTCGACGAAGTATTTACATTCGTCAGCAAACAAAGTTTTCTTAACTGTGTGGGGGTTCATGCCCATATTGGTTCGCAAATTTTTGAACGTCAACCCCATCGCGATTTAGCAGCAGTAATGGTGCAGTGGTTGACTAAAGCTTCAACTTACGGATTAAATATTACTGAATTAAATGTTGGTGGTGGCTTAGGAATAAAGTATACAGAATCAGATGACCCCCCAAGTATCGAAGAGTGGGTAAAACCAATTTGCGAAGTAATTCAAAATGCTTGTGCAGAAGCAAATGTAACCCTACCAAAATTATTATCAGAGCCGGGACGCTCTTTAGTGGCAACGTCCTGTGTTACTGCTTATACAGTCGGCTCATCTAAAGAAATCCCGGAAATTCGTAATTATATTGCAGTTGACGGAGGCATGTCAGATAATCCCCGTCCAATTACCTACCAATCGATTTACCGGGCAGTAATTGCCAACAAAATGTCAGCACCTTGTACTGAAACTGTGACAGTTGCCGGAAAACACTGCGAGTCAGGGGATATTGTAATTAAGAATGCTCAACTACCAAAAACTCAGTCTGGAGATATCCTAGTAGTCATGGCAACAGGTGCGTACAATTACAGTATGGCATCAAACTACAATCGTGTGCCTCGTCCGGCTGCGGTTTTAGTTGCCGATGGCGAAGCAAACACCATTTTGCGACGCGAAACCTATGCGGATTTACTTCGACAAGATTGTTTACCCGAAAAACTGAAAGCTTAGTCCTTTGTTCTTAGTCATTGGTCATTTGCAAAAAACGGATGACTAATGACAAAGGATAAATGACAAATGACAAATGACTCAAATGTATTGGCAGCAGAATATTTCCTTCCAGGTGTCATGAAAGATTTTTTGAAGCAGCTGATAGCCCCGGAATGGTCGCACACCTTGCTGCTGAAGACACTGGATATAGTATTAGTGCTGGCGCTAACGTATATGATGCTAGTTCTAATTAATGAGCGCCGGACGCTGTGGATGGTGCGAGGTTTTATTATTTTGATGTTGGCTTCAGCACTCTCGCATCAGTGGAGGCTGGAACTATTGAACTTTGTATTAGAAAAATTGGTAATTGGTTGTGCAGTGGCGATGGCAGTTGCACTCCAATCTGAGTTTCGCAGATTTTTGGAACGGCTAGGACGTGGAGAGTTCCGACAATTGTTTCAACCTTCGAGTTTATCGGTTCCTAAGTCTGATAGCACGATTGATGAAATAGTGGAAGCAGTCAAAGAACTGTCGAAAAACCGGATTGGGGCTTTGTTAATTATAGAAACTAAGGGTCCGATTGACGAACGGGATTTTTCTGTACCTGGTGTCAAGCTAAATGCTGAAGTTTCTAAAGAACTAATTCAAACTATTTTTCAGCCGAAGACACTTTTACACGACGGTGCTACATTAGTACGTGGCTCGCGGATTATCGCATCAGGTATAATTCTACCGCTTTCAGGACGCACAGCCTCGCGCCAGTTGGGAACACGCCACCGGGCGGCGATGGGTATTACTGAGCGAGTCGAAAATTGTATTTGTGTCGTTGTATCAGAAGAAACAGGTTCTATTTCTCTAGCAGAACGGGGAACCCTAAATAGACCATTAACAATTGGGAGACTAAAAGAGTTGCTTGAGGACAAGTTTTCTCCTAATGTAGACCGGGAAGCAGTTGCACCCGGATTACTCAGTTTAGGAAGGCAAATCCGTAGCAAGGCACTCTTTATGGTTTCACGTTTACTCGGATTACCATCGACCGCTTCTCGGGATAAAAAATGACAGCACAACAAACAGAACTACCAGTTTTACCTTCTGATCTAAAACGCGAATTATTACCTAGACATGTTGCCGTGATTTGTGATGGGAATGGTCGATGGGCTAGGCATCGAGGATTACCAAGAATTATGGGGCATAAGCAAGGTGTCAATGCCCTGAAAGAAATCTTACGTACATGTAATGATTGGGGTATTGAAGCACTAACTGCTTATGCTTTTTCCACAGAAAATTGGAAGCGTCCAGTTGAAGAAGTTGATTTTTTGATGACTTTGTTTCAAGTGGTGTTGCGTCAAGAGTTGCGCGAAATGATGAAGGAAAATGTTCGGGTTAAGTTTGCTGGAAATTTAAAGGCATTACCAGCAGCGTTGCAAGAGCAGATTCAAAACGCGATGGAGGAAACTCAAAACAATCGCGGCATTAAGTTTACGATCGCTACTAATTATGGTGGTAGGCAAGAAATACTATCAGCTTGCCGGGCGATCGCGCAACAAGTTGAGGCTGGTTTGCTTAAACCTTCAGAAATTGACGAGGAAGTATTTGAGCGGCATTTGTATACAGCTGGTATTGATGACCCAGATTTATTAATTCGCACAAGTGGGGAAATGCGGATTAGTAACTTTCTTCTCTGGCAAATTGCTTATACAGAAATATACGTTACGGATACACTTTGGCCCGATTTTGACCGCAATCAGTTACATAAAGCTTTGTCTAGCTACCAGCAGCGCGAGCGGAGATTTGGGAAAATTTAATTGAGGGCTGAGGACTGAGGAGATTTCCAGGAAATAATGTACCGAAAATTCTTGTAGTGCGGGCATCTTGCTCGCTACAAACGGTTGACTTTACAGAAAAAGAAGAGGTTTTCCCGAAAATTCTTGTAGTGCAGGCATCTTGCCCGCTACACCAACAACAAGATGGGTAATTTCTTTTTCGCAAATCACCTGAGTGCTGAGTGCTGAGTATTTTTCTCAGCATCCAGCATTAATTTATGGTCCGGCAAAGACTGCTTTTTCAATATCTTGGCGACTGAGGGAATATTTAAAGGAACGCATAATATCTTGTCCATCTTCTCCTGCTTGGATGTAGCGAACTGTTATTTGTTCCGTATCTAGCCATAGTTCGGCGCTCCAGGTAGTCTTTTGTAAACGCCAGCAGTGTAATTCCTGTTCATCTTGCTGACAACCTTGTTCACGTAACCATTGTTCGATTCCAGGTAGGGAATGGTTGTACAAGGGAGTGTCGGGAGAGATAGCCATAGTTTACGGATGAGGAGTGAAACGACAAGAATACCTTTCGGTCTATCACCGGAGGTTGAAGTAAATTATTTATAATTTATGTTAATAATCTTATCTTTATCTGACTCGCAGTTGGTAAATAAATGTACACATTGATGCGAGGTGATCGGTAAGTAGTTGAGAGACAGGTTGAAAAGCAGTATCTCCACGTATAATCCCAACTGCGATCGCCAGTAGCAAACAGCCCAAAAGGGTCATTCCCATAATGAATAGGGCAAATAATTCGCCACCAGAAAGCGGTCTGTCTGTAGCATCAATATAAGCTGATTTTGTCCAGTCGTAAGCGGAATGGGAAACGGGTTGGTTTAAATCGGGTGGTGCTTGGATGACACCAAAACGGGAATAACCGATTTTGAGATCGTAGTTGAATCGTTTTTCTGGACTGCTTAGGGTTGCATAAGCTTCGTTTATTTGTTGAAATTGGGCTGTAGCAACAGTAGCAGGTAAATCAGTTGTATCTGGGTGGTAGCGCTTGCTGAGTTCGCGGTAAGCGCGGCGAATATCAATTACAGATGCAGAGGGATGGAGTCCCAGCATGGTGTAATAGTTAGATTTTGCCTGCGGTTTGCTGCGTTGTTGCATTTCCCCGTCGTGGTTCACTGCTCGTTGTTGAATTATTGTTGTTCAAGCTTTTTATTATTTTAAAGCAAGTGAATTGTGAGCGATCGCAGTTAGTTAGTTATACTTGGCAAGGGGAATGATAATTTTGATGACAAATTATCCCTGCCATTCCTTTTAGTGGTAGAGAATAAATTATATTTTTGCGAAAATACTCAAGTTTTGAATATTTCTTCGACTGTGAACTTTAAATTTGGAAATGTGAGGGAAATGGTAATACCATTTGCTGGAAATTGATTGCGGTGATATTTGCCATTTTCATCTAGTAAGAAAACAAACATAGTTGGGTATTTAGAATTATCTACAAAAAATATAACCGAAATTATTTGCGATCGCTCGAAATTACTTTGTACCTCTGTAATACATAACACTTTCCCAGAAGTATCAATTTCCTAGAATTCTCTCCATCGGGCAATTAAAATATCTTCTATACAGAATTTTAGTTACTAAAAGGAATATCATAAGAGATATACCTTTCTAGGTAAGTTTTTATAACTCCCGAATGATGTAGAAAGATGAAGTCATTTCTAGCATCGGGATAGATTATGTATTACTAAAATATCAATTATGCAAGAGTATGATGTCGTAATTATTGGTGCTGGACACAACGGTTTGGTGTGTGCTGCCTATTTGCTCAAAGCTGGTTATAGCGTTATTTTGCTAGAAAAACGCTCTGTTCCTGGAGGTGCAGCCACAACTGAAGAATGTATACCAGAAGCTCCAGGATTTAAATTTAATTTATGTGCGATCGATCATGAATTTATTCATTTAGGTCCTGTTGTTCAAGAATTAGAATTGGAAAAATACGGTTTAGAATATTTAGATTGTGATCCAGTTGTATTTTGTCCCCATCCCGATGGCAAATATTTTCTAGGGCATAAATCTCTAGAAAAAACCTGTACCGAAATAGCCCGTTATAACGAACGGGATGCCAAAAAATATGCCGAATTTACAAATTATTGGCAACGTGCAATTAGTGCGATGATTCCTATGTTTAATGCACCTCCAAAATCAGTAATTGATATATTTGGTAATTATGATATTGCCAAAATAAAAGATTTATTTTCAGTTGTTGGTTCACCAAATAAAACTTTAGATTTTGTCCGCACAATGTTAACTAGTGCTGAAGATATCCTCAATGAATGGTTTGATGAGGAGTTTTTAAAAGCACCTTTAGCACGGCTGGCAGCAGAATTAGGCGCACCACCTTCGCAAAAAAACCTCGCTATTGGTGTGATGATGATGGCAATGCGTCATAACCCTGGCATGGCACGTCCCCGTGGTGGTACAGGTGCTTTAGTACAAGCTTTAGTGAATTTAGTCACTAGTTTAGGTGGAGTAATATTAACAGATCAGCATGTAAAAAAAGTCTTAATTGATGATGGTAAAGCTGTTGGTGTTCAAGCAGGAATTAATGAATATCGCGCGAAGTGTGGTGTGATTTCTAATATTGATGCCAAGCGGTTATTTTTACAGTTAGTGGATAGTAGTGATGTTGATGCTGCGGATAAAAATTTGCGTGAACGATTAGAAAGAAGAATTGTTAATAATAATGAAACAATTCTCAAGATAGATTTGGCATTAGACGAGCCGTTACACTTTGTTAATCACGAGCATAAAGATGAATATTTAGTGGGGTCAATATTAATAGCTGACTCAATGATGCATGTCGAAAAAGCACATAGTTTGTGTACTATGGGGGAAATTCCTGATAGTGACCCTTCGATGTATGTAGTCATGCCTAGTTTCCGTGATCCATCCCTAGCGCCTCCTGGAAAACACACAGTCTGGATTGAATTTTTTGCCCCATATCAGATAGCAGGTGCAGAAGAAACTGGTTTAAGAGGAACTGGTTGGACGGATGATTTGAAAAATAAAGTTGCCGATAAAGTCGTTGACAAATTAGCACAATATTCACCAAATTTACAACATTCAATCATTGCCCGTCGCGTTGAAAGTCCCGCCGAATTAGGTGAAAGACTAGGTGCATATAAAGGTAATTACTATCATATTGATATGACCTTAGACCAAATGGTTTTCTTCCGTCCCTTACCCGAAATTGCTAACTATAAAACACCAATTGACAACTTATTTTTGACAGGTGCAGGAACACATCCAGGTGGTTCAATATCTGGGATGCCAGGACGTAATTGTGCGCGAGTTTTCCTACAAACACAGCGTCCGATCGCGCAAACATTCAAAGATGCAAGAGATGCGATCGCATCTACACTTGCTTCTGTATTTAAGATTAATTAATATCTACTTAATATCACTTAATTTATCTCTCTAATCTCTCTTCCCTAATACCTAATCCCTCTTCATCAGAAACTATTTCAGGTATCTGAATTACAAAAGGTAATTCAGTACCTAATAGTCCACGCTTGATGCGTTCTGATGTTTCTGGGAAAACCACAAACAAGGGATATTTAGTATTGCTTCCCTCACTCAAAATATGACTATGACGTGAAGGCATCAACCACTCATAATCTTTATCGAGTAACATCTGTGTTTCTCGCCAGCGTTTTAATAAATCTGAAAAATCCTCATGGGGGCGATGAATAAAAATAAAAATTTCTGCGCCAGTTTTAATTTTCCACTCCGGATCACACATTAAAACTGCTACATCGCAGGATAAATGATTTGCTTCCGCAGGTAAATTAGTCTTACGAAGACGAATAATAGGTAAAGGAATAATAATGACACTTTCATCTGGGCGACGAAGGCTAGGAATCATCTCCAAATAGGGACGATGTAGTTTGAAAAGAGTAATAATGCCTTCATGATGACAATAATCTACTAAACAAGTTTCATAATCAGATTTTTGTACTGGCATAGTTATATATTGAATAGTTAATTTTTATAAAAAAATCAATAATTTCTAAATATATGTAGAGTTAAAAGATAGAAGTTTTCATAGAAAATTATCAACTCCTGACTTCTAACTCCTAGATTTAACATTTCCTAACCCAACTTCTCAAATACCGCAAACATTGGTAGATACATCGACAACAGAATCGTCGCCACCATACCCCCAATAACTACAATCATCACAGGTTCCAAAATACTAGTTAATGCCTTTACAGTTTGTTCTACTTCATCCTCATAAAAATCAGCTACTTTCATTAACATTGCATCAATTTCCCCAGTTTCTTCTCCAATGCTAATCATCTGAATTGCCATTGCTGGAAACACCTTTTCTTTCTGTAGTGCGATACTAATCATGCCACCTTGTTGAACTTCTACTTTTGATGCATCAATTGCATTCGCAATAACCTGATTACCTGCGGTATCACGCACAATTTCCAAGGAGGTTAAAATCGGAACACCAGAACGAGTCAGTGAACCAAAAGTACGACTAAATTTAGCAACTGCTGATTTTTGAATCAAATCACCAAATAGAGGCATCTTCAATGACAAACTATCAATATTTAACCTGCCCACAGGAGTGCTGTAGTAAGTTTTATAAGAAAAACTACAAGCAACAAAAATAATTGGTAGAGTCCACCAAAAACCAACCAAAAATTTACTAACCTCCAGCATAAATTGAGTTAGGGCTGGTAATTGAGTACCTAAATCTTTAAAGATAGCAGCAAAAATTGGAATCAGGAAAACTGTCATCCCAATAAAAATTGCCACAGCTAACAAACCAACCACTACTGGATATGAAAGTGCTGATTTGATTTGATTTTGTAAACGAGCAACGTCTTCTAATAATTTGGCTAGGCGATTAAGCACTTCATCTAATACACCACCAACTTCCCCAGCTTGCACCATACTTACATACAAACCATCAAAACACTGAGGATGCTTCCGCATTGCATCAGAAAGGTTCAATCCATTTTGAACATCTGAACTAATATCCATCAAGGCTTTTTTTAACTTGGGATTATTACATTGTTCTGACAATACACCCAAACTTCTCACAATCGCGACACCTGCGTTGACTAACGCAGCAAATTGACGAGAAAAAACAGCTTTATCTTTTACAGAAACCGTGGCAAAGCGTGTATTAAAGTCAAGCGCTGACTTTAAATCAAAAGCTTGTGCTTGTTTGAGTTCCTGAATAACAAAACCTTGCTGTCGCAAATTTACACGAGCTTCTTTGATAGATTCTGCAACAATTTTCTCAGTTCGAGATTTTCCTTGTGTATCTCGAACACGGGCAACAAAACTTGGCATAATTAGATTTTTCTAGATTTGAATTTTTAGATTTGCTTTTTAGATATTGAAAAGCCAAAAATTAGTAATTATTTAACAAGAATAAAAGTTATAAAATGAGCATTAATAATTAATTTCAAAAATTAATTATTATTAATTATTAATTACTAGTTCATAACTCCGATGGAGACGTGCTACAGCACGTCTCGATGATTTAATGTGTTCTCGCTGCTGTTTTTGCACCAGCTTGCGGAGGAGCGCCACCAATTAAGCGTTGTACTTCATCAGGTTTAGAAGTCTTAGACATTGCCGCTTCAAATGAGATAGTCCCAGCTTTATATAAATTAGCTAAAACTGTCTCTAAGGTTTGCATACCTAACTTACCGCCAGTTTGAATAGCTGAATAAATTTGTGATGTTTTGCCTTCACGAATCAAGTTAGAAATAGCAGGAGTAATTACCATTATTTCCTGTGCCATTACTCGACCATATTCACCAGGTTTAGGATTTTTCTTAGGTACTAAAGTTTGGCTAAATACAGCTACTAATGAGTTAGATAATTGGACTCTAACTTGAGTTTGTTTTTCGTGGGGGAAAACGTCAATAATCCGGTCAACTGTTTGTGCCGCCGAACTAGTGTGTAGAGTTCCAAATACTAAGTGACCTGTTTCCGCCGCAGAAATTGCCAAAGAAATGGTTTCCAAATCGCGCATTTCTCCGACTAGAATAATATCCGGGTCTTCCCGTAAAGCGGCTTTGAGTGCATTGGCAAAACTCTTAGTATCTTCACCTAATTGACGTTGGTGAACTAAGCTTTTAATCGGTTCATACACAAATTCAATCGGGTCTTCTACTGTGAGAATATGTTCAGCACGGGTGCGGTTAATTAAATCAATCATTGCCGCTAAAGTTGTTGTTTTTCCAGAACCTGTAGGTCCAGTAACCAAGATTAATCCTCTTGGTTTTTCAGACATCTCTCTGACAACATCAGGCAAACCTAACTTTTCAAAGTTAGGAATTTTTGAACTTAAAGCACGCAAACAAGCAGCATAAGCACCACGATCTTTATAGACGTTAACACGAAAACGAGCCAATCCTTTGACACCATAAGAACAGTCTAATTCCCAAGTTTGTTCTAATGTTTTGCGTTGAGTATTGTTGAGCATACTAAAAATTAGTCTCTGACAGCTATCAACTGTTAAAACACCATATTTTTCTTGAGGAGTGAGCTTTCCGCTAACACGAAAATAGGGAGGTAGACCTGCGGATAAATGTAAATCGGAACCCCCTTGCCCAATCATATCTTCCATCAAGTCTTCAATCATGTAATCCATAGTTGATTTCCTTTTTTTGATTATTAATGATTTGTGAATATTTATTAGTTAATTAGTTAATTAGTCATGGAAATAGGTAATAGATAATAATTATTTTTTAATCAACTATTTTGACTATTAACTAGTAACTAGTAACTAATCTGAAAAACGCGGTGTCATACAGTAAGGACAATCAAGCCATTCTGGTTGAAGTTCAGCGCTGCATGTCCCACAAGTTAAGCCGCTCTTACGCTTGGCTTTGAGTTCAGCTTCTAAACCTGTGTCAGTGAAAGTTACCCGTTCAACTTCTTCAAGGGTTGTGCTGCCTTGACGCACTAAATCGAGACTGTACGCCAGTAAGGTTTTCATTCCTTCTTCGATCGCCACTTCTTTGATACGTTCGGTGGGTGCCTCTGCGTTAATCAAGGTTTGGAGATTTTCGGTAATACGCATTACTTCATAAACACCGCAACGTCCTTTGTAACCAACACCATTACAAGTGGGACAGAGTGTATTACTTGCCTTGGCTTGGGAAATTTGTTCGTTGCTCAGGGAATTAGCTTTGTAGAGGGTTAATCCCAAATCTTGCGAAGCTGTCATCCCATAACGTGCCAGTTCTTCAGGCGTGGGAGTATAGGGAACACGACAGTCAGGACAGACACGGCGCACAAGACGCTGTGCCAATACACCCAGTAGCGAACTCGATACCATGAAAGGTTCAATACCCATTTCACCCAATCGAGCGATCGCGCCTGGTGCATCATTAGTATGTAAAGTTGTCAATACTAAGTGTCCCGTTAAGGCGGCTTCAATAGCCGTTTTTGCTGTTTCCTTGTCTCGTGTTTCCCCCACCAGCAATACATCAGGGTCTTGACGCAAAAATGCCCGCAATGCAGTGGCAAAGTCTAAACCTTTCTCACGAATCACCTGCACCTGGGTAATTCCCGGCAAACTATATTCAATTGGGTCTTCTACGGTACTGATATTGATTCCGGGGTCGTTTTTCTCTGCCAATGCCGAATATAGTGATGTAGTTTTACCCGAACCCGTCGGTCCCGTCACCAAAATCAAGCCAAAGGGACGGCTAACCATATCTTGGACAATTTGTAAAGTTTCTGGGTCGGTAATTAATTTATCTAAACCCAACTGTGTAGAGGAGTTGTCCAGAATCCGCAAACACACTTTTTCACCATAACGGCTGGGTAATGTATTCACCCGGAAGTCAACTTTACGTCCATCAAACACCCGACGAATCCGTCCATCTTGTGGTAATCGACGTTCAGCAATATCTAAGTTGGCAACAATTTTAAATCGAGCCGTAACCGCAGGAATAATCTTCTTCGGCAAAGCATCGAATGCTTCACGCAACACCCCATCCTTACGAAAACGAATCCGTAAGTTTTCTTCTTGAGGTTCGATGTGAATATCAGATACATTTTCTTGCAGTGCTTTGGCGAGAATCCGATTGACCAAATTGATGATTGGAGCATCTTCTGCACCTTTCATCGCTGAACCTAAATCGGCTTCTGCCTCGTCTGGCGCATCAGCTAAATCGAGATCGTCAAGATTCTCTAAATCCTGGTTGATATCAGTTAGTTTGGCTTGCTCTAAATTTTTCTGCTTAACTGACAGTTCATCTAGATATTGATTAATTATTTGCTGATAGTCTTCTTGGGTGATTACCATCCGTTGCAGTGCTAATCCTTGCGGACGTAGAATGCGATTGAGGTCATCAGAAGCTTCCAAATTATCTGGAGCAACCATTGCCACCAGCAAAGAAGGTGGGTTTTGGTCATCATTACGCAAAAGCGGTACTAAACGATGACGACGACAAATATCAACCGGGATGAGGGTTTCAATCAAGTTACCCACCATGGAGTTCCCAACTTCGCTAACTTCCGGATCGAGTGATTCAACCCCGTAAAGTATTTTGAGTTCAAAAAGTTGTTGTTTTTTATATAGTCTGAGCAATTCTGGCGATAATTGCCGTCCAGACACAGATTCAATAATGTCGATTAACGGTCTGCCAGTTTTGCGGCTTTCCATCAAAGCTTGCCGCATTTGTTCGCTATCGACAAAGCCAGATTGCACCAGTTTGTTGCCGAAAGGCGAAAACTCCGACCTAGTGGTTAGAGCGGTACTGCGCCTTTGTTGTGACGACGAATAAGTCATATATCCAATTAAGAGTAGCCGAAACCTCTGGTTTAAGTATTCCCAAACCACTAGCAATAACTTTCATTTCGGCTCAGAAAAAATTCCAAATTGGGATTGAGGATGCAGATGGGTCATTCAGATTGCCTAGTTCGAGGTTTTCCCCTAGAGTCTGAGCAATCTCAAATAATTACTTTTACGGGAACCCACACTACGCTACTCTACGGAAAGCCGACCTTGGAGCGATACGCTAATTTGCTCGCCATTTGTCACAATAGATGACGGTGATAAGCCAAATAAATTATCACCGATTAAGTAGACAATAGTAAACGAAAATAAACTGCTAGAAACTATTACTCAACAATCAGGAGACTTAACAGAGGTAACGCAAGCAATGAATAGCGACTCCCCAGAAATTAATGTCAATGTGTCTGGCAGCGAAGCGACTGAGCAAGCTGTATCAGCAAATGTAACGACGGATACAAATAATGTGTCTGACTCCGAAAATAGTGCTGCTGAGACAGGAAATAAAGATTCCGAAGTTTCATCTCAAACGACGCAGCAAATCGAATCACTTAAAACTCAGGTCGAACAATCTAATAATCAGTACATGCGCCTGGTAGCGGATTTCGATAACTACCGCAAACGCACAGCTAAAGAAAAAGAAGACCTGGATACACAAGTAAAGCGGAATACGATTACAGAATTATTACCGGTTGTTGATAATTTTGAGCGGGCGCGTGCCCAAATTAAACCCCAAGATGATGGGGAACTGGCAATTCATAAAAGTTACCAAAGCGTTTATAAGCAATTAGTAGACTGCTTGAAACGCTTGGGTGTTTCGCCGATGCGTCCAGAGGGTCAACCCTTCGATCCCAATCTTCATGAAGCAGTTATGCGCGAACCTACGGATGAACATCCAGAAGGAACAGTGTTAGAAGAGTTAGTACGCGGATATTTTTTGGGCGATCGCGTGCTACGCCATGCAATGGTTAAGGTGGCAGCTCCAAAGGAAGATACGCCTGATTATTCCGATAGTCAGTCGAGTCCAGCAGATAGTTAAACGGCTTTCTCAACGGGGAAAACCTTCTGTGAGCGTCTAAACTTTTTGTCAGTAATTAGTTGACAGCCACAGGCAGTTTTGCCTGTGGTAAATTGTTATCGCTCAAATACTAAATATTTTCTGAGATTGATGCTGGTAATGTAAATTACTTCTTTTGCGCTGACTTCTTGTTTTCAAAAGTGCTTCAGTCTTGGCTTTCAATCTTGCACCTTTTGGTTCGCTGAAGACAGGAAAGTTGTCTAAGTGCTAGCTCGCCAATACCCAAATCATAAATACTCCGCAATAAACAAGTGTAAAAATACTGAATTATTTATGGGAAAAGTTATTGGGATTGACTTAGGCACTACCAACAGTTGTGTCGCAGTTTTGGAAGGTGGTCAACCAATCGTAATTGCGAATTCCGAAGGTGGAAGAACTACTCCAAGTATTGTTGGCTTTGGTAAAGGCGGCGAACGCTTGGTTGGGCAGTTGGCAAAGCGTCAAGCTGTGACAAATGCAGAAAATACGATTTACAGTATCAAAAGATTTATTGGTCGCCGTTGGGAAGATACGGAAACTGAGCGATCGCGGGTTCCGTATCAATGTATCAAAGGTCGTGATGATACTGTTGATGTGCAAATTCGCGGACGGAATTACACCCCTCAAGAAATCTCGGCGATGGTTCTGCAAAAACTCAAGCAGGATGCTGAGAATTTTTTGGGTGAAACTGTTACCCAAGCAGTAATTACCGTACCTGCTTATTTTACCGATGCTCAACGTCAAGCGACCAAAGATGCTGGGACGATCGCCGGTCTGGAAGTGCTGCGGATTATTAATGAACCGACTGCTGCTGCTTTGGCTTTTGGCTTGGAAAAGCAAGATCAAGAGCAGTTAATTCTTGTTTTTGACCTTGGTGGCGGTACATTTGACGTATCCATTTTGCAATTAGGGGATGGAGTATTTGAAGTTAAGGCAACTTGTGGTAACAATCAGCTTGGTGGTGATGACTTTGATAATGTCATTGTTGAGTGGATGATTGAAGATTTTAAACAACAAGAAAATATTGACTTAGCTCAAGATAAGATGGCGCTGCAACGCCTGCGGGAAGCTGCGGAAAAGGCAAAAATTGAACTTTCCAGCATGGGTAACACTTCGATTAATTTACCATTCATTACAGCTGATGCCACTGGTCCTAAGCACTTAGAAACGGAACTCAGCCGTGCCAAATTTGAAGAGTTAGCAACTAATTTAGTCACTGCTACTATCGAACCAATGGCACAAGCACTCAAGGATGCCGACCTGAAGCCTGAAGATATCGATAAAATTATCTTAGTCGGTGGTTCTACGCGCATTCCCGCCGTTCAAAATGCTTTAATGAAGTTTTTTAACGGTAAAGCCCCTGATCGCTCCATCAACCCCGATGAGGCTGTTGCCTTGGGTGCAGCCATTCAAGCTGGGGTATTAGGTGGTGAAGTCGATAACTTGCTGCTACTCGATGTCACCCCACTTTCTCTAGGAATTGAAACCTTGGGCGAGGTTTTCACCAAAATCATCGAGCGCAACACGACAATACCCACGAGCAAATCCCAAGTTTTCTCCACTGCGATTGATGGACAAACATCGGTGGAGATTCATGTACTCCAAGGGGAACGGGCAATGGCTCGTGATAATAAGAGTTTGGGTAAGTTTTTACTCACAGGGATTCCCCCTGCGCCCCGTGGAGTTCCCCAAATTGAAGTATCGTTTGAAATGGATGTTAACGGGATTCTCCAAGTCGGGGCACAAGATAAAGGAACTGGCAGAGAGCAAAGCATTCGGATTACAAATACAGGTGGCTTGAACGCTAACGAAGTTGAAAAAATGCGCCTGGAAGCTGAAGCATTTGCCGAAGAGGATAAAAAACGGATCGAATTGGTAGCTTTGAAGAACCAAGCCGATAATTTATTGCATAGTTATGAATCAACTCTCAAAAATAACGGTAACTTGGTTAGCGACTCAATCAAAGAGAAAGTCGAGGAAAAAGTCTCATATCTCCAAGCAGCAATGGGTAATGCCAAAATCTCTGTTGATGAGTTTAAGCAACATTTAGATGACTTCCAGCAAACCCTATTTGCATTAGGTGCAGAAGTTTACAATCGTGCCAACACCCAGCCCGGTGAAATTGTCGAAATTAACGATGATTCCATGAACTCGGAAGTGAATGGGGGAATAAATGGGATGATTACACCCGAATTTAACTTTGATTTTGAAGAAGAAGGTAGTTTACAGGCAGATTACGAAACGATCGATTAATTTTCCATTGGATTTTGTGTGATAGATGACATCGCCGAGGCTTTCGAGTCTCGGCAATGCTATGTTTAAATAGCGATCGCCAATATATTTGCTCAATTAATCTCAATAAACGTAAATCACTCTCAATGCATTCAAAAATCCCAGCCAAAATGCTTCTCCTGAGGCTGTTTCGGTTTTCCACACCTCATAAGTGCGGCTAGCCCCTCTTCTTGTCTGGCTGAGATTTAGCCGACTAGATAGCACAATTGTAAAAGAGAGTGCCATTTCGCGCTCGTATATTCAAATCGATCAACTAACTCAACTAAAATTTTGAGTCAAGAAAAAACTGGAGTGGTGGCTTTTGCTGATCAGAAATTAAAATTGTGCAATGTTAAATTATTACAGTTCACTGCGATCGCTTTGCCAACTACTCAATTACTACCAATCGAGGCTAATTTATGTCCGAAAGGTGAGTGTCAGCGAATCAATTGGTTCGTATTTGGCAGACTCAAAGGTTCTTTAGCTGTATAGCTTTATCTATTATTTGTTTTTTCGCGCTCGTTGTAAAAGGTAAAAGGTAGAATTTACTATTAATCAGATCATTAATAAAACTTAACTCTTGCCTTCTGCCTAGCTAACCCTAGCTCTTCTACCCTCTAACCCTCACCTTGTACTCTATGTCTCGTGATTATTATGAAATTCTCGGTGTCTCTCGTGATGCCGACAAAGATGAAATCAAAAGTGCTTACCGTCGTTTAGCTCGGAAGTATCACCCGGATGTGAACAAAGAGCCGGGTGCGGAGGAGCGCTTTAAAGAAATTAATCGTGCCTATGAAGTGCTATCTGAGCCGGAAGTTCGCGCTCGTTATGATCGCTTTGGTCCCGATGGTGTGAATGCAGGGGCTGGTGTTGGCTTCCAAGATATGGGCGATATGGGTGGTTTCGCCGATATTTTTGAAAGTATTTTCAGTGGTTTTGCTGGCGGTGGCATGGGGGGACAAACTCAACAACGTCGCCGTAGTGGACCAGTGCGCGGTGATGACCTCCAATTAGACCTAAAATTAGACTTTCGCGAAGCTGTATTCGGTGGCGAAAAACAGATTCGCATCGCCCACTTAGAAACTTGTGAAGTTTGTAGTGGTTCGGGAGCAAAACCAGGTACTCGTCCCCGTACATGTTCGACATGTAGCGGCAGTGGACAAGTTCGCCGCGTCACCAGAACACCTTTTGGTAGTTTCACCCAAGTATCAACTTGTCCAACCTGTAATGGTTCCGGGATGGTGATTGAAGATAAGTGTGATGCTTGTGCAGGTAAAGGCACAAATCAAGTTGCCAAGCAACTAAAAATTACAATTCCGGCAGGCGTATATGATGGATTACGTCTACGTATACCAGGTGAAGGTGATGCCGGACAACGTAGTGGTCCAGCAGGGGATTTGTACGTACAGCTAACCGTTAATGAAGATAAAGAATTCCAACGGGAAGACCTCAATATTCGTTCTACCATTACTATTAGCTACCTCCAAGCCATTTTAGGTTGTCGATTGCAGGTAAATACAGTCGATGGACCAGAAGAATTGACAATTGTGCCAGGTACTCAGCCCTACAGCGAATTCCGTCTCGAAAATCATGGCGTACCCAAATTGGGTAATCCCGTCAGTCGAGGAGATCATTTGGTGACAGTGTTAATAGATATTCCCAATCCCGCAAAATTAACTGCTGAGGAGAAAAAATTGCTCGAAGAACTCGCTAAAATTAGAGGAGAACGCACAGGTAAAGGCGGTATTGAAGGATTCTTGGGAAATTTTTTCCACCAACGATGAGTGTATCTCCCCTTTCATCTCCGGATGCTCAATTGGACTTACGGGGTACTCCCTGCCCAATTAATTTTGTCCGCACAAAATTATACCTGGAAAAGATGGCAACTGGCAGTTTGCTAGAAGTCTGGCTCGATCCAGGTGAACCAATTGAGCAAGTCCCCGACAGTTTAACAATGGCTGGTTACAAAGTCGAACAAATTACAGATTGTTCCGGCTACTTTTCATTGCTGGTACGCCGTCCGGTTAATGTCTAATGAAAGCTGAGGATTTGGCAGCTAGCGGACGGTTACTAGGTACGGTGCTTGCCGTACAGGCAAATTTTTATCAAGTTCAGTTGGATTTGGACATAGAGAATTTGAGGTTTTCCCCTCCCTCTCCCTCCATCCTCCTTTGCACCCGCAGAAGTCGCTTAAAAAAAATCGGTCAACAGGTGATGGTAGGCGATCGCGTCATCATTGAAGAACCCGATTGGAGTGGTGGACGAGGTGCAATTGCGGAAGTTATCCCCCGTCAGAGTCAATTAGACCGTCCCGCGATCGCTAATGTCAATCAAATTCTCTTGGTGTTTGCTGTTGCTGATCCACCTTTGGAGCCTTATCAACTCAGTCGCTTTTTAGTTAAGGCTGAATCAACAGGTTTAGATGTCGTCTTATGTCTGAATAAGTGCGATTTAATTTCTGCTGAAGAACAAGCAGCAATTAAGCAACGTTTGTCTGGTTGGGGATATCAGCCACTTTTTATTAGTACATACAAAAGTATAAATATTGACTTTATCTACTGGAAGTTAAAAGACAAAATTACCGTATTTGCAGGCGCTTCTGGAGTTGGGAAATCGAGTTTAATTAATACATTGATTCCAGGGGTCAATTTACGTGTCAATGAAGTGTCGGGTAAGTTGGCAAAAGGTCGTCATACTACCCGTCATGTGGAGTTATTTGAGTTACCTAGTGGTGGCTTACTTGCGGATACCCCTGGCTTTAATCAGCCCGATTTAGATTGTAATCCTGAAGATTTAGCCTACTATTTCCCCGAAGCAAGAGAAAAATTAGTGAATGGCAATTGTCGGTTTAGTAATTGTCTGCACCGAGATGAACCGGATTGTGTGGTTAGCGGAGATTGGGAACGTTACGAACATTATTTAGTATTTTTAGAAGAAGCTATTTTCCGACAAACTCAACTTCATCAACAAGCTGATCCGGAATCTACCCTGAAGTTAAAAACAAAAGGTAAAGGCAAGAGTGGGTATGAACCCAAACTCGAAACAAAAAAATACCGTCAAAAGTCTCGCAGAACTCAGTTACAGGAATTGCAGAACCTATATCAAGATAGTGACGATGACTAGGGAAAAATTAGTTGATGAATTGAGGAATGACGACTGATAGAGAGACTTAGAGACGCGGGGACGCGGAGAACGTTTAATCGTAAGTGATTAGCCAGACATGATAGAACCTTGGAAATACATGGTTTCTGCCACATGCTCAATAATGAAATTCAAAATCTAATAATCTCAAACCTCAAACCTCAAACCTAAAATTCAAATGACTATATCAACTTCAACTTCAACACTTGCCCCATCGCAAATCTGGATTTGGCGAGGTTTTCCCATTTGCTATCAAACTCAAGGTGACACTGGACCTGCGGTTGTATTTATACATGGTTTTGGCGCGTCTTGGTGGCATTGGCGAAAAAATATTCCCGCACTTGCAGAAAATTGTCGTGTATTTGCGATCGATTTAATTGGATTTGGTGGTTCCGCCAAGCCGAAACCAAATGAGGAAATGACTTATACCTTTGAAACTTGGGGACAGCAAATAGCTGATTTTTGTCGCGAAGTCGTCGGGGAATCTGTTTTCTTGGTGGGAAATTCGATTGGCTGTATTGTGGCGATGCAGGCGGCTGTAGATAATCCAGAGATTGCCCGTGGAATCGCTTTACTTAATTGTTCACTACGCCTGTTACACGATCGCAAACGTGACGTTTTACCTTGGTATCGTCGTCTGGGTACGCCATTTTTACAAAAAGTATTAGCAATTCCATCGGTAGGAAATTTCTTTTTTAACCAAATTGCCAAACCCAAGACAGTACGCAAGATTTTATTGCAAGCCTACTCGAATGCAGAGGCTGTCACCGACGAATTAGTTGATATTTTAATGGCTCCAACTAGTGATCCCGGTGCAGTTGCGGTATTTTTAGCATTTACAGCTTATTCCAGTGGTCCCTTACCGGAGGATTTGTTACCAAAGCTACCCTGTACAACAGTAATTCTCTGGGGTGCAGCAGACCCATGGGAGCCAATAGAACTTGGTCAAGAGTTTGCCAATTATCCACAAGTAGTAAAATTTATACCACTAGCAGGGGTCGGTCATTGTCCGCAGGATGAAGCGCCTGAGATTGTCAATCCAATTTTACAAGATTGGATTAATGAACAGAGCCTTGAGAAGCTAACATAGTCTCGATATTAGCAGCAGAATTACTCCAGGGATGAATTTGGGTGCTGACAATTTAGACGAGGCTGATATGAGTTCTTTCTTGTCAATAGATATTTTGATTGCGATATGTAAAAATATGCGGCAAATTTTCTCACAAAAATTTCTCTATCTCAGTCAAAAATCTCAACTTCATATAAATTATGATGATTTTTCGGAGTAATTAGTAATTTAAATTAATTAAGCATTTTTTAGCAATTTACTCTAATAAAAACTTATCAAAAAAAACTTTTTTGGCTACCTCAAAGCTATTTTTGCTACTTTTTTGCCAAAAAAGACTACAATTTACCCTCTGTTCTCTAAAGAATAAGGGTTTTTACTAAGTATTTTTTCCTACCTTGGAGAAGGTTTTGAGGGAAACAGAGTTGCTTTTTTTGACGGAAAACCTGAAATCTATATAAATTAATGGTTTCATCTGTTCACTTCTGTCGTATAACCCTTAGAATGATTCATTGAAAAGTCGAGCCAACAGGAGTTGCAGCGATTTTAAGCAAAATTACTCCCAAAGGTAGACTTTGTAAATCTCCGAACAGAGATTTCAGTGACTCGTAATAAGGATGCACAACAGTGTATCTGTCGCAATCCGAAAGTAAACCCCAAGGAGCTTGACATGAATAAAGGCGAATTAGTTGATGCAGTAGCAGAAAAAGCTAGCGTGACTAAAAAGCAAGCTGATGCAGTTCTCTCTGCGGCTTTGGAAACCATCATCGAAGCTGTTTCTTCTGGCGATAAGGTGACACTAGTTGGTTTTGGCTCGTTTGAATCGCGGGAAAGAAAAGCCCGCGAAGGGCGTAACCCCAAAACCAATGAGAAAATGGAAATTCCTGCCACTAAAGTTCCTGCCTTCTCAGCTGGAAAACTGTTTAGAGAGCGGGTAGCACCCCCAAAAGCTTAAGTTGTTCAGTTTTTAGGAATTGTTGTTGGATGGGGAAGCAAGCACATGGAGGCAATCTAGTTTGGGCAGCAGCGCTGGCTGGCTGTTCTCCTAGTGCGATTCTGGATTTTTCTGCGAGTATTAGCCCTTTGGGACCTCCTGGCAGTGTTTTAGCTGCTATTGAGTCGCAATTGAGTAATATTCAGCATTATCCAGACCCCAATTATAGTGATTTGAGGAATACCCTCAGTCACTTTCATCAACTACCTTCAGAATGGATTATGCCTGGTAATGGCTCGGCAGAATTACTAACTCTCGCTGGTAGAGATTTAGCAGGGTTAAGTACAAATTTAGGTGCGACTGTGTTGATAACTCCAGCTTTTGGCGATTACTATCGGGCACTAGCTGCTTATGATGCAAAAGTGCTGGAGTTTTCCCTGTTTAGTGCAGAGTCGCTGAGTGTATTAAAATTTCAACTCTCGGCAATTAGCGCTCAAACCTCAGGACTTCTTCTCAATAATCCTCACAATCCAACGGGAAGGCTGTTCCGCAGAGAAGAAATTTTACCATTGTTGGATAAATTCGCTTTGGTGGTGGTTGATGAGGCTTTTATGGACTTTTTGCCACCTGATGAGGAACAAAGTCTTTTAGGGGTTGTGCAGGATTATCCCAATTTAGTAATTTTGAGGTCATTAACTAAGTTTTATAGTTTAGCGGGATTACGTTTGGGTTATGCTGTTGCTAGTCCCCAGCGTTTGCAGCGTTGGCAAAGCTGGCGTGATCCTTGGAGTGTGAATTGCTTTGCTACTGCTGCGGGAGTGGCTGCAATTCAAGATCAAGAGTTTCAGCAGCAAACTTGGTGTTGGCTGCCATTAGCGCGACAACAACTTTTTGACGGTTTGGCAAAAATTCCTGGTTTGACACCTTGGAAGAGTGCTGCTAATTTTTTGCTGGTTGAGTCTGAACATGCGTGTGAATATTTGCAGGAACAACTGCTGAAAAAATATAAAATATTAATTCGGGACTGTCATAGTTTTCCGGAATTAGGCGATCGCTTTTTTCGAGTTGCTGTTCGCACAACATCGGAAAATCAACTTTTGTTAACAGCTTTACAGGGTGTAGTGGAAAATCAAGAGTAGGATGTGGGGAAATTTAAGATTTTTAATTTTTAAGTTCAAACTTGATACAAGTTATAGCAACTTCCCCAAATTAGGTAATAGATGAAAGTTAAAGTTATCATTGCCTTATCTACCATTTTATTAATCGCGTAAACTCAAGTATTTTCCCTCTAATAATAACTGTAAATTAGTATTTCCCTTCGCTGAGATTATGCCTCTTGCTGCTTCTAATTATCCCTTTTTCATCCTCTTTTCTAAACTGTGATTGACTACGATCTTGTGATTATTGGTGGGACTTTAGCAGGTAGATATGCGGCGCTAAAAGCTTCGCAATTACGTGCTAAGGTGGCTTTAATTGAACCAGAGAATAATTTAAGTCAAAATTTAAGTTCCGGGTTGGTTTATCTTGATGCTTTATCTGAGGTTTCTAAACGCAAGTTACAACTGGAAAATGCATCGGATTTTGGTATTTTATTTTCTCAGTATAGTAGTGTCCCAGAAAGCGAAGACGCAAAATTATCTGGAGATGAAGCAGCAACTGTCACTCCCATAGTTGGTGTAGATTGGGATACTTTAATGCTGCGAACACTAGGGGTAGAATTACAAGCGCGATCGCATTATTCGTTAAAATATCTAGCAGCACAAGGTATTGATATTGTCATTGGTGCGGGGCATTTTCAAGCAGAAGCAAAGTTAAGTTTTTTGATCAATAATCGTCTAATAATTGGACGCAGATATTTACTGGCAACGGGTTCACTTCCCAAGGTAGATAATATTGAGGGATTGCAGAAAACTGGCTTTTTGACTTTGGCAAATATTTGGCAAGTTTTCAATGCTCCCTCTGTGAATGCGAATAAAATGCCTCAAAATTGGGTAATTCTTGGTGGAATTCCTCAAAGTATTCAACTGGCGCAAACATTAAATCGACTTGGTTATCATGTTACATTAATTTGCGATCGCTCTGATATTCTCTCCCATATTGATACTGAAATAAACCAATTACTGCAAGCACAATTAGAAGCTGAAGGTGTACGTATCTTCACCAAAACTTGTGTAACACAGGTTTTACAAATTGACGGGAAAAAATGGTTACAAGCTGGTGATAAAGCAATTGAAACTGATGAAATAGTTGTAGCAACTCATCAAATACCAAATATAGAGTCTTTGAACTTAGCATCTGTGGGCGTAAAATGGTATCAAAATCGCTTGCATGTAAATGAGAAGCTGCAAACAACTAATTCACGTATTTATGCTTGTGGTGATGTGATTGGTGGATATACATTGACAAATGTCGCACATTATGAGGCGGATATTGCGTTAAAAAATGCTCTATTTTTTTCCACCGCTAAAGTAGATTATAAAAATATTGCTTGGGGAATATCAACTCAACCAATGTTTGCTCAGGTGGGTTTACTTCAATCTCAAGCAGAAAATTTATATAATTCGAGTGCAGTTTTAGTTTTGCGACAATATTTTAAATCTCTAGTTACAGCCCAAATTAGAGATGAAACTACGGGTGTTTGTAAAGTAGTTGTCTTAAGAAATGGGGTAATTTTAGGTGCTTCTATTATTGGAGCCGAAGCTAGGGAGATAATTAATATTATTGCTGTGGCGATGAATCGAAAGCTGAAAATTAATCAACTGGCGAGCTTATGTTTTAGTTATCCCAGTTTTTCTAGTATATTAGAAGCGATCGCACAGGATTGGCAATTACAAAGATTAAATCATAATTTGATTAAGCAGGAATTGCTAGATGATTTCTTCCAAATTCGCCGCAATTGGGATATTTGATTGTAAGTTCTAATAATTAGGCATCAATATAATATTGTCTGCAATTACTCTGTGACAGTTGCATCATATCGATTCTCTCAATGTTTGCTACTGAAGTATGGATACGAGGGTTTGGAGACGTAGAGATTCTTGTGTCGCAGTATTTTAGAGGATTCTTATATTAATTGGTGACAAATTAAGGTTATCAATGATTTGTCAATAAGTAATAGTGCTGAAAATCTTGTCCACATTTGAGGTTAAAAACACAAATTTTGAGCCAGCCTTCACGTCAAATTTAAAAGCATCGTTCATACTTCCTGCAAATCCTCAGTACAAAGCTTAATTAGATACTCGGCATCTGGATTATTTATAGTGTAATTACTATTGACGAAATAAATTTTGATTTTACTTGTCATGAATCGAGGATTCTAATTTATTTCTCACAATCGTTATAGAAGAAAGTTATATTCTCTTTTCAAATCCCTCTAACTTTTTCATAAAAAACTTATATTGTATCTACGTAATATTTAGATATTGTTTTTAGGACTTTATATTCAGAAGAATTGTATGAGATTTTAGTTAAAAAAACTGAAAATTCCTCTTGAGAGTGGACAGTTTCCCAATTGGGAGATTATTGTTGATACATAAGACATTGAGTTCTAAAAAATCTGTTGAATCGATTCAAATAATCAGATCAAACTTTTATCAAGTTTGATTTTAGCCTCAATATTTGTCTCACATAATCTGATTCATCTATAACATTCACATAATGAAAAACATCACCTCTACATTGATTGCTGCTTCTATTTTTGCTGCTAGCGTAGTAGTTGTTTCGGCTCCAGCTCATGCAGTTAGCTTTAGTTCATGTACTACCAATACATATAATATTGCAGACAACGTAACAGGTACATCTGGCTGTCAAATTAGTAATGACTTTAATCAAGATTTTCTTAATATCCAAAACCCCAGTTCTTCTACTGTAAATCAAGCTGATTTCTTTGATATAAGTAACTGGACATTCGGTGGTAAAATTGGTACCGATTCTGGCTTTCTGGGCACAAAAGAAGGACAGTCGGGAACTTGGGATATATCTAATGTAATTCAAAGCTCCTGGAACAATGTCATGCTAGTCTTCAAGTCTGGAAACGGAACTAATCTCGTTGGCTATAAGGTTACTGATGGTGTGACTTCTGGGAGCTGGTTATCACCTTTTGAAAAAGCTGCATTCGGTTTCAATGGAAATGGAACTAAGGATGTATCTCACATTAGTGTTTACTATACCCAAGGAGCAAAACCACCTGTTACTTCGGTTCCTGAGCCAGCTAGTATAGTTGCTTTAAGTTTGGTTGGGGGTTCAATATTAGTATCGCGTCGTCGCATTAGCCAATCTGCTTAAAATTTGAAAATTTACTCAACATTTTCATGAAAAATCTCCAAATTCTTCCTAGTAAATTGGGACTTGTTTCCAGAATATAAGGTGAGAATTTGGAGCTACACTTCAGCATCCACATAGCAATTATTTCTTATTTTTTCCTTCCAGAAATGAAATGCTACCAATACCTTGAAGGATACCACGTCCAATTAAACCTAATCCACGACCAATAACTTGGGTTAAAATAAAAACTACTCCACTACCTAATAACGATAGAATTGAACGTAAACGTGGTGTAACTGCATCTCTCAATTCAAGTAATAATGTAATTACAAGAGGAATACCTTTGAGTTGTGATAATTCGACACGTCGAGGTGCGTAAGTTGAGATTTTCGCTATTCCTCTAGGAGCAAATACAAACAATTCGTAACGACTTTCAAAAATTGCCTGCGGTTCTGTAACATAATTTCTCAGGCGATATTTCCACGATAAGTTATTTCTAAACTTCTCGATTTCTCTAGTAGAAATGTATTGGCGATCGTAAAATTTTTGTTTAATCTCTTCTATATCAGCTATTTTATTCAGTAGTGGCTGAATCACACTATTAGCAACTTGAATGAGAAGATTTTCTAAAATTCTTAAAGCATGAGATTTTGCTTCTAGAGTACCAGCTAAATATACATTATTATCAATATAAAATTCTGTCTGAAAGATTAAATATGATAATAATTCTGGAAATAAGGGAATATAATCTAAGATTTCACATTGAATAATCTCTGCATCTGCTAGTAGCAAATTAGCTATCTCAACATTTTTATCACCAATTTTTACTCGCGAAAACTTGCCAAAAAAATCGATTGTTACAGTTTGCCACAAGTCCCGCAAAATCAAATTATTCATCTCATATAATTGATTTACTTCAATATTCGAGCTTCGCAAATCATCCAATACTTCTGCTAACTTTTGTAAAATTAGATAAAGTAATTCGCGTTTTTTCTCAACCCGAAAAATATCAATTTCTAAATTGACATCCGTCACATTTTGTAGTGGTAGCTGAAGTTGAGATACGCAAGCTGAAAATAAATCAGATTGTAGTCCTCTGGGACTCAACTGGGATAGTAAATTAGGGGTTGGTGATGTATCAACTTGTCTATTACTTTTAGTAAAGATATTCTCCTGATTTCCTGGCTCAATTACATTAGCAATATGCGGAATATTCGGAAGCTCACCCCTTGTTTCAGTCTGCGAACCTGGGATATTGACAATCAAAATCTTATTTAATAGCCAACGGGCAGCAATTAATTCACGTTGCTTACCTGCCAAAATAGCCTTATCTAAAACTGGTAATCCCGGAATTTGTAATTTCCCTGTCACCTGGACTAAATTTTCCTGAATGTAACGATTCCCTGACAATTTGAGATTATTGAGGTAACGGGAAAAGGGAGAGGAGTGAGAAGGGGCAGAAGGTAAAAAGGGAGGCGGGAAAGTGAGGGGATAGCCTGATGTAACGGCATTGATAGCTGCAACTAGCTCGCCAACGGGAATTCCTTTAGAATAATAACCATTTACTCCTAATTGTTGTGCTGTGGCAACCAATTGCTGGTTTTGCGTAGCACTAAGAATCAAGATTGGTAATTGGGGATATTGGGCTTTTAATTGCTGACAAAGCTGTAAATTTGCTTGTAAGTTTGTTTGTAAACTAGCTGCTTGAGTCGCAGTTGCATAGCCATTATCAATATCCAAGATGACTAAATCGAGTTGATTCTGATTTTCTAGCGTGAGTCGGGTAATGATTTCCAATGCTTCCACATCAGTTTGAGCTTCTCCAACTACCTCGAAATTAGCCTCAGCCTCCAAGACTACGCGCAAACCCAATCTAAAGATTGAGTCCTGGTCTATTAATAATATCCTGATTGTGCGATCGCTCATAGTTGGGGAATGCTAAGTGCTGAGTTGAAATTGTTGAACTAAAAGTGCTGAGTACCAAGTCTCTGCCTTTCATCTCTTGTCAATTTCCATAATTCCCCATTTTTACCAGTTTCCGGTTCGAGGTGAAATAGTCCATAATGACATTAGGAGGCTACTTACTGAGTAAAATAATGCACTTAAGTATTCGCCATTGGTTGGCAGTTAAATTTACAAAAGATTATTGCAGAGAAATACTTAGAGGCGATACAGTCGGTGGTATTTCTCTACGTATTATTAATGAAATTGATATTAAAGGTTTAAGCATTTTTGATATCTCGACTCTAGGAGAAATCCTAGAATTACCTGTAAGTGCGGCTTGGGAAGAAATACCGGGAATCATCCAGTTAACACAAAGTTTACTTTTTAGTCTGAGCCAAAAAAAGCCGTTAAAACGTAATGAGGGTGTTTGGTTGGGATTTCAGATTGCTTATCTCAATGCCTTACAACAAATTTTAGAGCAGGAAGTTCGTTTACAAAAGCCTTGGCTAAATCGAGGTTTTTTTTGGCATCGGGAAATTGATGCGACTCCTTTTCTCTCACAGGATTCCCAATTGCAAGGATTATTGAAAACATTAAATCCGGGCAAGTTAAGTGATACTCAAGCCGAACAAGCTTTAACATTAGTTACAGAGTCATTGCTCGTACAGCAAATGAATCATGCTACTGTGGCTTGGTTTATGGCGAATGGTGCAGAGGAGAGCGAAGCAAAGTTGATGGTACAAAGGTTAGCGAATAGCCTACCTGGACATTTACTCACGGTAATTGCTGAAAATGCTGCGGCTTTGGCGCAACTGCAAAAATTTGTCCGCTTGGGAAATTCTTTTTTTACAGATGTAGGTGTACCTGGGGATAATAAATCACTATCTTTGTATGCATCTGACAAAATTGATTTGTACCGAGAACAATATCGGGCTAGTTTCATTAAAAGTCTTGCAGAACCACTATTTTTAGAATATTTTTCTCTCAAAGATATTTATATTTCCCCGAAGGGATTGCCAATTGCAGCTAGTCATTTGCATAATTCTGGCTCTACCAATCCGTATACAGAGGCAAAAACTTCGGAAGCAGTCGATTTAATTCCATGGGTACAGGATGAAATCGAGGATTTTGAAAGTATTACCGTGGTTGAATCGGAACCTGGTTATGGGAAAACGAGTTTCTGTCAAATATTGGCAGCAAAAATCGCCCAGGAATTGTATCCCAATTGGATGCCCGTGTTGATTCGCTTGCGGGATATCAAGCATGGTGAAAACTTACTGGAAACTCTTACTTCTGCACTTCCTGAGTATGTCTCAACTCAATTGGGAGAGTGGTTAGGGTTAAAACATGTCAAATGTTTATTGATTCTCGATGGCTTGGATGAATTACCCATGGGGAATGGGAGAATTTCCACAACAAAATTTATCCAGCAGTTACTTCACTTTCAATTGCGATCGCGTCATGTTGCTAGTGGAGTCTCACAGCATAAAATTATTATTACCAGCCGATCGCAATTTTTACAAGAAATTCTTGATTCTAATACTCATATTATTGATACAGAGCAGTTACGCAGAATTGTGATTCAGCCTTTTCGGCAAGAGGAACTACGTCTGTGGTTTCAAAATTGGGCGACACTGCAATCAATCCCCTTAGCGCAAAATTTCTTTACATTTTTAAAACAAGCTGGCTTATTTGCTAATAATTCTAAATTACCAGAATTTTCTTTGCTGGTGCGTCAACCCTTGTATCTTTACCTATTGGGGATTCTGTATCGCGATGGCTTATTTGACAATGAATTAATCGAATTAGCCGCCCAACAGCAACAAACCGGAGGAGCAGTATTGTTGTGGGAAATATATCAACGTCTCAACCGATGGCTGTTAGGATATCCTGGTGTGGATGGAATTAAACCAATGCTCATTCGCGAAGGTACAGCACATATTCATCGTACCCAAGATGCAATTGCCCATCTTTTCCAAACCCACAATCGCCAAGATTTACGATTAAAAATCCAAGCCATCGCCCTGAAAATTCTCCAATCTCAACGTCATTACAGCCAGATTGCCGATGCAGAAATTGCTGGCGAATACAAAGATTTACCGGGCTTTTATTTTCGTCCTTGCCCCATTTCGGGAAAATCATCTCCATCAACATCATTACTTCCCGATTATCAAGAAACGAAAATTGAATTTTCCCACACCAAGATTGGCGACTTTCTCTGTGCAGAGGCAATTGTCAGCCAACTCAAACAACTGACTCAACGTCAGCGTAATGCTTATGGTGAAAACGAGTTTGTCTTAGATACAAGCGATCGCATTGCCGAAGTTATCTATAATTTACTTGGTTATGGAATATTAACACCAGAAATCGAAGAACTAGTAATCGCCGGATTATACCACCTACCAGCGACAGAATTTTCCTTTGCCACCCTATGCGATCGCTTATTGCTTGTCTGGTATCCCCATTGTCAGGGGCGTTGGCTAGATGAGGGAATGGCACATCAAGCTTGGCAGTATTTGCGAAGTTTACATAATCACCTCAACGTCGAACAAGTCAATGCCGCAGTTGCACTCAACCTATTTTTCTTGCTTTGTGCTTGCCATCGCGAAGCCAAGCGTTCATTTTTTCCCTGCCACAACCCATCCAACTGGGAAGAATTTCATCCAGAGATACTCACCCAACTAATCAATCGGGTAAGTGTTTTAGCTCCACAAGCTTTCCAAAGACGAATACGTGCCAAATCCTTAAACCACGTGAATTTATCGGGGGCAAACTTAACCCAAGTCAACTTATCGGGAGCAAACTTAGAAGCAATCAATTTAGGCAATGCCAACCTCGCAGGCGCAAACCTAGCAAATAGTAACCTCGCAGGCGCAAACCTGGCAAATGCCAACCTCACAGGCGCAAACCTCACGGGCGCAAACCTTAAAGAAACCAACTTTTATGGCGCAAATCTGACAGCCGCCAACCTCACAGATGCCAAACTACAACCAGCCATTTTTACCAATGCTTGCTTGCACAACGCCATACTTTCTCCCAGTGATAAAGAAAGGGTTTGTTTGAATGGAGGAATGTTTGCATTAGAAGAATACCAAGCCCTCAAACACTTATTATCCCAACAATCGCGGCTGGAACTATCTAACGTTCATAATTCCACCGCCAATACGGATATCTGGTTTAGCAATATGCCGGAAATGGGATTGATTGAAAGCATTGAGGGAGAAATGTTACCCCAAGATTTATACGAAGACGAGGTAGATGATGAAACCTTTGTGGAGATGCGTTCATAATTAAGGAGTAAACGGGTTGACAGGAGCTTGACTTTTTTACTTAATCATGATATAGGAAAAATCATAATTTCCTAATTCCCCTCTCCAAACCTTCACAAACACCCGTCAAAAAATCCAAATCCAAAGTATCAATTGTATCACTGGGTTTGTGATAATGAGGATTCCGCATATTTGCTGTATCTGTCACCATAATGGCGGGATAGCCGGTATCCCAAAATGGTGCATGGTCACTGCGTCTGGTATCCTGGACAATTAAGCCCCGATTGGGAACAGGTAGCCATTGGCTGGGAACACCAACTTTACGGATACTGCGACTGATACAAATTAAGTCGCGTAAAGTTCGCCAATTCCCAATTAAACCAATAAAATCTCCCCGATCTGGATATATTTTATCTAATGGAGGGGGATAAAGTTGCGATCGCGGACTCTTGACGCAGTACCCCAACATTTCCAAGGAAATCATTAACCGCAAAGGTTGCTGTTCTGCCTTTAGTTTGGTAGCGTAATCTGTGCTACCCAGCAATCCATATTCCTCCATATCAAAGGCAACAAGACGCAATGGGTATTTTGCCGGACAAGTAGCGAAAATTCGAGCAAATTCTAGTAACACTGCCACACCAGTCGCGTTATCATCAGCACCAGGGGAACCAGGAACAGTATCGTAATGTGCTGCAATCAGAATGGGCGGTAATTTATCCTTTTCAGATTCCGCTTGACAAGGTAAATTCAAGATCAGATTTTGGTAGCTTTTACCACCGACGCGGAAGGTGTGGATTTCCACACTTCCCCATTGGGAAAATGACGAGTGAATGTATTGTTGGACAAAAAAATGTCCCGCAGATGCAATATAGGGGTCGCGATCGCGCACAATTTCATTTAGGTGTGTTTGCAGTTGTGTCTTTAGGTTCACAAACTAACTGGGGATAAGGGGAAAAGAGGATAAAGAGAAAAGAGAAAAGGGTGATAAATAAAAGAGATTATTTAAAATAATCTAAATCAATCGCAATTTTTTGCCTTTTTGCCAACTTGACTTTGATGTCTTCTGTTCTCGCTACCTTCATTTTTTCAACTGCAAGATAGAATAAATCAAGCATTGCTTCTAAACAAATAAGTTTTAAGTTTATATATAAGAAATTAGGAGAACAGTGACGCATGGGCAAGGTAGTCGGCATTGACTTGGGTACAACCAACTCAGTAGTTGCCGTCATGGAGGGTGGCAAGCCGGTGGTGATTGCCAATGCAGAAGGAATGCGAACAACTCCCTCCGTAGTTGGCTTTAGTAAAGATGGTGAACGAGTTGTCGGACAAATGGCGCGACGGCAAACTGTCCTGAATCCGCAAAATACTTTTTTCGCTGTCAAGCGTTTTATCGGGCGCAAATATGGGGAATTAAGCCCGGAATCGAAGCGGGTTCCCTATACCATCCGTAAAGATGAAGTTGGTAATATCAAAATCGCCTGTCCCCGTTTGAGTAAAGACTTTTCTCCCGAAGAAGTTTCGGCGATGATTTTGAAGAAATTGGCTGACGATGCTAGCCGTTATTTGGGAGATAAAGTGACGGGGGCAGTAATTACAGTGCCCGCCTATTTCAACGATTCTCAACGGCAAGCAACGCGAGATGCGGGCAGAATTGCTGGTTTGGATGTGTTGCGGATTCTCAATGAACCAACCGCAGCATCCTTGGCTTATGGTTTAGATCGAGGACGCAGCGAACTAATTCTCGTATTCGATTTGGGTGGCGGTACTTTTGACGTATCGGTGTTGGAAATTGGTGATGGCGTATTTGAAGTTAAAGCAACTAGTGGGGATACCCAACTTGGGGGCAATGATTTCGATAAAAAGATCGTTGACTGGTTAGCAGAACAATTTTTAGCCACCGAAGGTGTTGATTTACGTCGAGACAGACAAGCACTACAACGCCTGATGGAAGCGGCAGAAAAAGCCAAAATCGAACTTTCCGCAGTCAGCATCACTGATATTAATTTACCCTTTATCACCGCCACCGAAGATGGTCCTAAACATATTGAAACTCGATTGACGCGATCGCAATTTGAAGAATTATGCGACGATTTATTGGGAAGAATCCGTAAACCAGTCAAACAAGCCCTACGGGACGCTGGTTACACCCCCGAAGATATTGAAGAGGTTGTTTTAGTTGGCGGTTCCACACGAATGCCGATGGTGAAACAACTTGTCAGCGCTCTAATTGGCATCGAACCCAACGAAAATGTTAATCCTGATGAGGTTGTCGCTGTTGGTGCAGCAGTTCAAGCTGGCATCATCGGTGGCGAACTCAAAGACGTGTTATTACTCGACGTAACACCCCTATCAATTGGCTTAGAAACCATTGGTGGTGTTGCCAAAAAGCTCATTCCCCGGAATACAACTATTCCCGTGCGCCGTTCCGATATCTTTTCCACATCGGAAAATAACCAAAATACTGTGGAAATTCACGTAGTTCAGGGTGAACGGGAAATGGCGGCTGATAACAAGTCTCTCGGACGCTTCAAGCTCTACGGCATTCCCCCGGCTCCACGAGGAATTCCCCAAATACAAGTATCATTTGATATCGATGCTAACGGGATTTTACAGGTGACGGCACTAGACCGCACCACCGGGCGCGAACAAAGTATTACTATCCAAGGTGCTTCTACACTAAGCGAATCAGAAATTAATCTCGCCATCAAAGAAGCCGAAAAATTTGCCGAACAAGATAGACAGCGTAAAGAGAAGGTAGAAAAACGTACTCGTGCCGAAGCCTTAATCCTCCAAGGCGAACGCCAGTTACGCGAAATCGCTTTAGATTTCGGGATGCAATTTGCCCGTAGTCGTCGCCAGCGCATCGATAATATTTGCCGAGAATTACGCGAAGCCTTACAAGCCAATGATGATCGAGGAATTGATCAAACCTACGCCGATCTTCAAGATGCTCTATATGAACTAAACCGCGAAGTTCGTCAGTATTATGCTGATGACGAAGACGACGATTTGTTTGGTACAATTCGCGACATTTTCACAGGTGGCGATAAAGACGACAAGGACGATTACAGAGATTACGGCAGAGATTCTAGTCGGGACTATGGTAGTCGGGACTATGGTAGTCGGGATTATGGTAGTCGGGACTATGGTAGTCGGGATTACGGCAGAGACACTAGTAGGGATACTAGTAGAGACAGCAGTCGGGATTACGGCAGGGATGCTGGTAGGGATGCTGATAGAGATAGGAATCGGGATTACGGCAGGGATACTGGTAGGGAAACTGATAGAGATAGGAGTCGAGATTACGGTAGAGATGCCGGACGCGATTATGGTAGAAGCTCAAATAGCGACTATGGTAGAGATAGCCGTCGTGATTATGACAGAAGTGACAGAAGCGATCGCAGCAACTATGGTAATAGCTCATCCAAACCCCGTCCCAGCTATCGAGACAATTGGGACGACGATGACGACGATTGGTTGTAAAAGTTGTCAAGATAAAGTTGTAAAGATTAAGATAAGGCGGGGTTTCTCGCCTTTACCTCATACCTATAATCTGCTAATTCTAAATTATGCTACTTCTGTAATTTCGACAAAGCAGCCAGTAGAGAAACTCCATTGGTTCCAGACTATAGTTTTTCCGCCAATAACTACAAACTTAATACGGAATGCAGGTCTAATCACTAGTAATTAGTAATTATTGATAAATTATTAGACGTTTTCAATATATTTTGGAAATCTTATACTTTCTATTTATTCAGTCTTGATCGAAAAATCTCAACTATTAAACTATAAATTTAACCACAGACTATGCCACTGAATTTGCAGAATTTTCGAGATTATTACGAAATTTTAGGAGTATCAAAAGACGCTTCTAACGAAGAAATTAGAAAAGCTTATCGAAAATTAGCGCTGCAATATCATCCAGACAGGAACCAGGGAAACGAGCAAGCAGCAGAAAAATTTAAAGATATCAACGAAGCCAAAGAAATTCTCCTCGATGAAGCCAGTCGCACCAAATACGACGAATACAGTCGATATTGGAAGCAAAAAGGATTTACAGGCAAAGCCCCCAAGGGACCAACATGGGGAAATAGTGCTAAAAATGGTCGCAATGGCAACGCATCCGTAGACCCTGCTCAATATAACAGTTTTGACCAATTCATCAATGAAGTCATCGGAGTGGGAACCGAAAAAACTCGAAATAACCCAAATAATCCCCCAAATCCCGCCAATAGCGACCCATTTCGCAACACCAGAACCAAAGTATCCTACAGCCCAAATAGCCGCCCCCAACGTCGTGACATCGAAGCCAGATTAACAATACCTCTAGAAAAAGCTTATCTCGGTGGATTAGAACGTATTCGTCTTGAGGATGGGCGTTCTCTAGAAGTTAATATGCCCCCAGGAATGGTGACAGGACAAACAATTCGCCTACGCGACCAAGGTATCAATGGTGGCGATTTATACTTGAAAATAACCGTCGAGATTCATCCCCAATTCAAACTCGAAGGATTGAATATTGCCTGCCAAGTCCCCGTCACCCCCAGCGAAGCAGTTTTAGGTGGGCAAATTGAAGCTCCAACCCTGGATGGACCCGTAAAAATGACTATCCCTCCAGGAGTTCGTTCTGGTCAGCGTTTCCGTTTAGCAAATAAAGGCTACCCCGACGAAGCCGGAAAACGCGGTGATCAACTCGTGGAAATTCAAATAGTCACTCCGAAAAATATCAGTCAGCAAGAGCGAGAACTATACGAACAATTGCGACAAATTGAAACTTTCAAACCTCGTGCCAATTTTATTTAGCTGACTTATGACTCTACGATGTCTGCGGCAAGTTCCCCCACGCAACCAAGCAAAAATATTTTGGACAAATCCAAATCCCGAATAGACATCTCCCCACCCGCTTCGTGATTGCATTTTTTTATAACATAGTGATATCACTTTGATTTCCAAGTAGGTTGATAAAACTATGGAGCCAAAAATCAAGGAATTTCCGGCATTTAAAATCAACGGATTTGTGATGCTGGTAGTAGTGGGTGCGATCGCGCTTCTGGGAGGCTGGTATATTTTTCATAGTCTGTATAGTTTACAAGCAGTACTTGCACGGAGTTTGAAAGTTACAGACTTTATGGGTGAAGAGGAAACTGCACAAGCGATCGCTTGGTTATTGGGAACATTACTAATTATTGTGATTCCCTCAATTTCCGGATTTTTTAGTGTTGAACCAAATCAAGCCATAGTGCTGGTTTTTTTTGGGAAATATATGGGTACGGTTCGTGAGGCTGGTTTTTGGTGGACAAATCCCTTTGCCAGCAAGCGACAAATATCACTGCGGGTACGTAATTTTAACAGTAAAATTATTAAAGTTAATGATGCCGAAGGAAGTCCAATTGAAATTGCCGCAGTTGTCGTTTGGCAAGTTGTAGATTCTGCTAAATGTGAGTTTGCAGTCGATGACTATCAAGAATTTATTGCGATTCAAAGCGAAACTGCAATTCGAGCTTTAGCCATTCGCTATCCCTACGATACATCCCATACATCCACCGACTTAGAAACCCCATCTTTGCGAGGGATACCCGATGAAATCGCTCAAGCATTGCAACGAGAACTGCAAGCACGTTTGCAAGTCACAGGTATAGAAGTGCTCGAAGCGCGACTGTCACACTTAGCATACGCACCCGAAATTGCTCAAATGATGTTGCGACGACAGCAAGCAAAAGCATTAATCGAAGCAAGACGACAAATTGTTGAAGGTGCGGTAGGGATTGTGAATGAGGCACTTAATCGTCTCAGTAGTGAACAAACATTAGATTTGGACGATGAGCGCAAAGCCTCTATGATTAACAATCTTTTAGTTGTATTGACATCCGAGCAAACTGCTCAACCTGTAATCAACACTGGCACAATTTATAGTTAGTAAAGAAATGAGCCAGAAAAAACGGTTTTTATTGTGTTTAGATTTGCGGCTGGCTCTATAAAGTATTGGAAAAATAGTTGGCAGATGGTTTAACCCGGATTTCTCACAACATTTTCAAACCCATGCAAAATCCGGGTTTCTATATTTACTCTGCACCATAGCTAAAAATCCAAAACTTCCAAAATACATTCTATTCAAGGCTTTGCAAAACTCATCCCCAAACTTGTGAGAAATGCAGGAAAAGTAAATCTGGGGATGAGTAGTTTCGTTTAGTTGTGGCAATAGCTTGTCTACTCAAAACATCTCATTAGCGAAGCTTATCGAAAGTGGCAATAAAAATTATTTATCCGGATAAATAAATACTGAAAATTACTGATATTATTTAGCAATAGTCTTGCGAATATTTCCTAATGAGGAGTGAGAGATGAGAGTTGGCAAACAAGGTTTGCTGGGGCTTGGTGCTGCCTGTTTAGCAGTGACGGCAATGGCTAGTAGCCCATTGGGAGCAATAAAAGCGATCGCTAATCCATTGGCGAATGTAAAAGAGCAAACCTTACTTGCTCAAAACCAAAAGACTTTAACAGTAGTATTTCCTAGTCGTTCTGACAGCACAGATTTACAAAATAAAGCTAATGCAGTAGCAGCTTTTTTGAGTAAAGAACTGGGAATTCCAGTCAAAGCACAAGTCGGTGATGACACCGCAGCAGTGGAAGCCTTGCGGGCAAATCGTGCAGATGTGGCATTTTTAAGTAGTCGTCCAGCACTGAAAGCAGAAAGCTTAGCACAAGCGAAGTTATATTTAGCAGAGGTACGTGCAAACTACTCTGGTAAATATACTTACAATTCGATATTCGTTGTATCCAAAAATAGCCCTTTGAAAACAGGTACTGACCCCAAGACAACCTTGGGACAATTGAAGGGGAAGAAAATGGCTTTCACCTCTCCTACCTCTGGTTCCGGGTTTATTTTCCCTGTGAGTCAATTGGTGCAAGCAGGTTTTGTCCCCAATAAAGATCGTTTGGATGGTTTCTTTGGGCAGGTGAGTTACGGTGGTAACTACAGCAAAGCTTTACAAGCTGTTCTCCGTGGACAAGCGGAGGTAGCCGCAGTATCAGAATATGCTTTGTTCCCTCCCTATATTACCGCCCAAGAGAAAAATCAATTGCGAGTATTGTATAAAATTCCCAATGTACCGGCACATGGTGTGGCGATTGATGATGATGTGCCCGCACCTTTACGGGGGAAAATTATTAACGCAATGCTGAAGTTGAATCAACCCCAGAACAATCAATTGTTACGTGGTCTTTATAACTCTACGGAATTGGTAAAGATTGATCATAATACCCACTTAGCACCCGTGCGTAATGCTTTGAAAGTGGTAGGAATGGAGCCATAGTAGTTGACAATCTCCAGACAGACATGGGTGATGGCATATCAGTCAGGTCATAATCACCCATGACTAAGTAATTATCTAAAATAATTAGCAACTAGTAAAGATGAATGATATTGCCATTGAGTGTCAAAATGTTAAAACAGCCTATGCCTCCACTTTACAGCGTCCAATTCTCAATGGAATAAGTTTGCAAATCAAGCGAGGTGAGTTTGTGGCATTGTTAGGACTCAATGGTGCAGGTAAATCTAGTTTACTGCGATCGCTAGTTGGTTTAGTTCCCATTCATCAGGGTAATATCTGCATTCATGGTACAGCTCTCACCCCTCGCACCTTATGCCAAACCCGTCGGGATGTGGCAATGTTATTTCAGGGCGGGGGCTTAATTCGTCAACTCTCAGCCATGGAGAATGTACTGTGTGGAAGATTGGGAGTTAGGAATACTTGGCAAACTTTCTGGGGTTTTCCCAAACGCGATCGCTATTTAGCAGAGGAACTCTTGATACAATTAGGGTTAAAAGAGAAAATCCATGAAAAAGTCAGTAACCTCAGTGGTGGGCAACAACAACGGGTAGCAATTGCCCGCGCATTAATCCAATCACCCCAGATACTGCTTGCAGATGAACCAATTACTGGTTTGGATGTTCTCGCTTCAGAGCAGGTAATGCAGATTTTATCAGAATTGAATTGTCAGCAGGAAATTACCATTGTTACAGTTTTACATGACTTAGCGATCGCAGCTAAATATGCCCAAAGAGTGATTGTTTTAGAAGCTGGTTGCGTGATTTACGATGGTAATGGGGATAACCTTCCCTCACAATTTGTCCAAGTGTAAAATGAAAAATCTTGCAAATCTGTATCAATGGGTTAAATATTTACTCATATTTATAGTTGTTGTTGCAGTTTATACCTGGTCACTCCAAGGAATCAAAGTAGATACCCAGGTGATGCAGGATAGCTGGCAGTATGTTACCAAGTTCCTCGCTGACTTTTTCCCTCCCAACTGGGAAGTTTTAGATATTGCAGTCAAAGCATTAATTGAAACTATCCAAATGTCCTTATGGGGAACCACTATTGGAGCAATTCTTTCTATTCCCATTGCGATCGCTAGTGCCCGTAACACCGCCCCAATTTGGTTACGATGGATAGCAAACTTCCTGCAAAACGCTGTCCGTTCTGTCCCCTCCATCATTCTCGGACTAATTTTTGTCGCTGCTACTGGCTTGGGAGCGCCTGCGGGAACCTTAGCACTCAGTATTTATACTATTGGTTACTTAGCAAAATTTTACCAACAGGCAATAGAAGCCGTAGATTCCCGTTCCTTGGAATCCTTGCAAGTCATCGGTGCATCAAAACTACAAATCGCCCAATATGGCATCTTGCCCCAAGTGTTACCCCTAGCTTTAGGTTACACCCTGTGGATGTTTGAATATAATATTCGCGCTGCTTCTGTTTTGGGTGTAGTTGGCGCAGGAGGTATTGGTTTTCAACTCAAAAGTTACATCGATGGTTTTGAATATACCAAAGCCACAACCATGATGTTAGTCTTACTTGTAGTTGTCACCCTGATTGATGCTTTGAGTAGCAAGTTGCGTCAACGTTTAGAACAAATTTAGATCGCCTAAATCGAATACCAAAAATACTAATTTTTGTCAAAAGACAACTGATCGAAGTTAAATTTGAGAGATGGTAAACCGGAGTTCGTAATGAAAATTAGCTGGAAACTAATTGCTACTTTTACTTTAGCGATCGCACTTTTCTCAACTCCTGTTCTTGCCAATGGGGGAACACCCTGGATGGGAATGGAATTATCCACCTTTTGATTGCTAATGCTTCACTTAATTCCTGTTATCTGTCCTACTAAATGAACGAGTTCGGGTAAAATCAACTTTTCCATCGCTAAAGCCACAGCATTGCTCGAACCTGGGAGCGAAAAAATTAATTTACCTTGATAAACTCCAGCGACTGCACGCGATGCGATCGCACGGGAACCAATTTCTTGATAGCTTAAAAATCGAAATATTTCGCCAAAACCGGGCAATGTTTTTTCTAATAGTTTCTTGATCGCATCATAGGTTGTATCTCTAGGTGCGATTCCAGTACCACCATTGAGAATAATTGCCTCAACATTGTCACATGTTTTTAACTTTTGGAGCGCAGTTGTAATGTCTGCGGGTTCATCTTGAATAATTGTGTAAGCAGTGACTTGATGGTTGGCATTTTCTAATAATTTGCGGATTAATTGACCACTTTTATCGGTTTCCATGGTGCGGGTATCGCTCACAGTGATGATTGCACAGTTGACTACTCTTAATGATGAATCGGGGTGTGGGAGGTAAGACATAAAGATTTTGAACAGTATTTGTTTAGCCCTTTTGATTTTCTCGTAGCCTGAAAGCGATCGCTCAAACTTAAACCTAACTTCGCTATCATTAAAGATTCTGAATGCAAAATGCAATCATGTACTGTATTCGGTTAATATTTACATATCCGTAAGCCTGCTGTCTTTAATAGTATGACCATGCCCAATTCTGTAGAATTCCAAGACGCTTTTGATGTTATCGTCGTTGGTGCGGGTCACTCAGGTTGTGAAGCTGCACTCGCTACAGCACGTCTTGGTTGTCGCACTCTTCTATTGACCCTCAATTTAGATAAAATTGCTTGGCAACCTTGTAACCCGGCTGTGGGTGGTCCTGCTAAGTCCCAATTGACACATGAAGTTGATGCCTTAGGTGGGGAAATCGGTAAGATGGCAGACCGTACTTACCTACAAAAACGTATCCTCAATTCTTCCAGGGGACCAGCAGTGTGGGCATTGCGCGCCCAAACTGATAAGCGTGAATATGCGGCAATTATGAAGGGAATTATCGAGAACCAAGAAAACCTCATGGTTCGCGAAAGCATGGTGACGGATTTAGTTTTAGGGAAAAATGACGAGATTGTTGGTGTTCAAACTTACTTTGGCGTAGCTTTTGCTTGTAAAGCCGTCATTTTAACAACAGGTACTTTTTTAGGTGGTCGAATTTGGGTTGGCAACAAATCGATGGCGGCGGGACGTGCAGGAGAGTTTGCGGCTGAGGGCTTGACAGAAACTCTCAACAAACTTGGTTTTGAAACCGGAAGGCTAAAAACTGGGACACCGGCGCGGGTTGATAAGCGTTCCGTTGATTACAGCAAAATGCAACTCCAGCCCGGTGATGACGAGGTGCGTTGGTTTAGTTTTGACCCAGAAGTTTGGGTGGAAAGGGAACAAATTCCCTGTCATCTGACCAGAACTACCCCAGAAACCCATCGCCTCATTCGAGAAAATTTACATTTGTCACCCGTATACGGTGGTTGGGTAGAAGCAAAAGGACCACGTTACTGTCCGAGTATTGAAGATAAAATCGTCAGATTTGCGGATAAAGATAGTCATCAAATTTTCATTGAACCGGAAGGTCGAGATATACCGGAACTTTACATACAGGGATTTTCCACGGGTTTACCAGAAAATCTCCAACTACAAATGTTGCGATCGCTTCCCGGTTTGGAAAATTGTGTGATGCTACGTCCAGCTTATGCGGTGGAATACGATTATTTACCCGCGACTCAGTGTTTCCCCACCTTAATGACCAAGAAAATTGCCGGATTATTTTGTGCGGGGCAGGTAAATGGTACCACTGGCTATGAAGAAGCCGCCGCTCAGGGAATTGTTGCGGGAATTAATGCCGCTCGGTTTGCGCGGAATGAGGAAATGATTATATTCCCCCGTGAGCAAAGTTATATTGGGACTTTGGTAGATGACCTCTGTACCAAAGATTTGCGCGAACCCTACCGAATGCTCACAAGTCGCTCGGAATACCGCTTAATTTTACGTTCCGACAATGCTGACCAACGTTTAACACCTTTAGGGCGAGAAATCGGTTTAATTGGCGATCGACGTTGGCAACTCTACACCCGCAAACAAGCAAATATTACTGCCGAAAAAGAACGACTTCACACCACCCGCATCAAGGAAAACGACAATCAAGGTAAAGCGATATTTGCCGCTACCCAACAAGCAATCAAAGGTTCTATCACCCTTGCAGACTTGCTGCGTCGTCCCGGTTTCCATTATGTTGACCTCGATAAATATGAACTTGGTAATCCCTCACTCAACCGCGCAGAGAGAGAAGGAGCAGAAATTGACATCAAATATTCAGGTTATCTGGCACGTCAACAAAGCCAAATCGAACAGATTGCCCGTCAGGCGAACCGTCAATTACCTGCTGATTTAGATTATGCAGCGATTGATACTCTATCAAAGGAGGCGCGAGAAAAATTAAGCAAAGTTAAACCGCTCACCATCGGTCAAGCCGCCCGTATTGGTGGAGTCAACCCAGCTGATGTCAATGCCCTACTAATTCATTTAGAAATCCGTAAAAGTCAGTCACATAGCGAGTTTTCCACATTAGCTTAAAACAAACTTCATGAAGTGCGCTTATAGTAGTAGTGTATATATCTAAGGGTGATTATGCTCTGAGTGAAGCAAATTTATCCTTGCTTTTCTCCGCATTTTCCACAGGTGACTCAATCTTGTCTCAGGGTTTTCACCCTGGTGAAAGTGGTAAAATCAGTTTAATTTAATACAGATTCACGATTACTTTAATCTCCAATAAACAAAAATTTGGATACTTAATCCGCAGTCCCAGTTTATTAATTGTTTATTAATATTGATTGACTGTAGGGGAAAAGAATCCAAGCCAAGCTAAAAGCAATAATTATAGTCGCTATGTCTACCAAAGCCAGCACCCAAATTCTTCTTTCAGAACCATCAGACGACCTCATCGTCAGCGAACCTTGGTCAATAGACGCTTATGCTGATGGCTTGATGGACGAACTTTTCGCCGATGTCGATCGCATTCTGGATGGTCGGGGTAATATACCAGTACAAACAATTGAACCGGAATTTGTTCGCCTACAATCGGTAAAAATACCCAACGTTGGTTTACGGGAAACCGATATTTTACCAACACAGACAGCTGTTAAGGTTAATCAGGTCAAGAAGCAACATATCAGTCCAGTTGTCACTGAAAAAACCATACCCAAAACCGTCATCAAACAGCGTCGCCAACCTCGTCGTTGGTTAGGTAAGCTACTGAGTCTGGGCGCAACTGTGGGTATTGCGGCTGCATCTATAATTTTTATCCAAAATTCTGGTTTGCTCAATCGTCTTACTTCCCAGTCCTTCCAGCAGTCTTTATTGACTTCCGAAGAAGTCACAACTACAACAGGTACTCACACAGAACTAGGAAAGCTAGTTGACTACACCCTTGGCGCTTTAGATGTAATTGACAGACAGTCTGCTAAAACTAACCGCCAATCGCAAAATCCAGGATTGAATACAGTTGCAGCAGTCAACCAACAATCCGTCGCCATGACAATGGCAAGCACTTCTGGAACCGGAACTTTACCACCACCACTAGCTGCAAATAATGCCACACCAGCCCAAGGGCGCTCAACAAGCGTAGTCGAGCGAATTTACATCCCTGTATATCAAGCACCTTTACCAATGCGTTATGCTCCCCCAGCCATTCCTGGAGTTCGGGGAAATTTACCGCCAATTCCTGGTAGAAATCCGCTCATTTCAGGCAATCAAGCGAAAGTAGCAACAGGAAAAACCGCGTCAAATAATGTTGGCAAAAACGTTAACCCAGCAAATAAATCGTTAAATGTTTTTGCAGCAGTGCGTCCGACAATTCCCTCTATCAAACCAATCTCACTACAAAACAAGCCAATCACCCTCAGCCAGCCAAAAGCACCTACTATCACCATTGCACCTTTCCGTGCTGTCCCACCCAAAATGCCAACTGCGACTACAGTTGCACCTAAACAGCAGGAAGTAGCGGTTGCACCTATGAATACCCCTGCTCATACTCTAGAAGGGTTATTAGAACTGGGTGATAAATCTGCGGCTTTATTCAAAATCAACGGTGTTACTCGCCGGATAGAAATCGGTGAAAATATTGGTACAAGTGGTTGGACGTTAGTAGATGTAGCTAACGGTGAAGCAATTGTTCGTCGCAATGGGGAAGTTCGTTCTGTTTACGCAGGTCAAAACTTCTAAACACTCAGAATAAAGCTACGAAATTAAATTAAACAAGGGAAGATTCCCAATTAATTCCAGTCATCAGTGACATATTTGACTCTGAAAAACAGTCTGCTGTCTAGTTATTTCGTGCATCTACCAGAACTAATCTTTTGCCGGCTGTCAATAAGCTGATTTAATAGTCGCCTAAACTTGATTTAATTTTACCTGACAATATATTATATAGTGCCAATGGACTTATGGTGTGAGGGGTGTAACCCATTGCCGATTATGCATTTGGTGATGTATTTTATGGTTAAATGGGACAAAAGCGATATTTAGCACCGTCGTCCTTGTCTTCCGGTTTACATTTGCTGTCTCTAACTTGAACTAAAACACCAAGTCTATCGTCATCTTCAGGTTTTACTAGGCGATCGCTCTGATTGTCAAATTCAATTGCCCCAGTAGCACCAGAGGATTGAAAGGGTGATGATTCTGAGCTTAAGACATCGTATAATCCTTGGCGGGTTGGGTTATTACCTTGTCGTTGTAAACCATCGATAATGACTTGGAGGGCATCGTAGGTTGCAGCAGTTCTCCAGCCAACTCTTTGCGTTCCCCACAGTTGTTTAGACTCTTCTTTAAAAAACTGAGGTGCAAATTCAACATCAAAGGGTATAGCTAAAACAAGATTGTTAGCTTTATTCGCTAGATTTTCGTTGAGATTTTCGTCACTATCAGCAGTGATTTTATCATCGCTATATAAAGCATCTCCTCCCAGAGATGGGACTTTGCTGATTTGGAGAGCAGAAAATACAAGATTTGCATCACCAATTCCTAAAGAAAGCATTAAAAAGCTGGCATTTTGTAGGAGATTTCGACAGTCTCGAATAATTGTTTGAGATAAATCACAAAACATCAAATCATTAGCATCAAATTTTTTGGCTAAAGATTCTTTTAAAGACTTACTATATATTTCTCCAGATTTGAAAAATATTGTAATTTTCTCAGAATTATTTGTGGGATTCTGACTAATTTTACCTTTGATATATCTAGATAAATCCTTAGCTGCGATCGCATCATTTGGGGCAATTCGGAACACATATTTACTCAATTTATATTCGTAATCCGAATCTGGTGTTTTCTGAAATTGTCGAACTGCGGTACTACTGGGAGATACAGCGACAATTTTCCCATGATATTCTTCTGCCCCAGCTAAAATTGCTTTACTTGTAAAATTACCTACTATTGCGAGAATATTTCGACCCTTAAATCGAGTATCACCGGGAATTTGGTTATTAATAATATGTTTCGCAACTCGTTGGCTAATTTCCTGGTTGTTATTATCCCTTGCAATCACAACTTCCATCAATCTGCCATTCAAACCTGGCGTGCTATTGTTAGTTGAATTATTGACTTGATGAATATTTACTTGATTAAAATTACCTTGTTGGTGAGCCACACCCCGTAACAATTGTTCGCTAAATTTTCTTAATTCCTCCTGCTTCCCATCGATTGGAATTACAGTAGCGATTGTTAATGGAGCTTTGCTACTATTATTTGCCTTCGCATTATTCCAAAAAATTACTGTTTCTGGGTCTACATAACAAGTTTTCGGATTACTTTGCAGCCCTTTCTTAAATAATTGAATTGCTTCCTCAAAATTTTTCTCGGCACTTTGATACTTTTGTGCGCCAAAGTCTTTCATCCCGGCATCTTTTTTAGCAAAAGCATCCTGACAGTTGACGTTATTTTTAACATTTTGAGGAATATCTGGGGTTAGTAAGGACTTTTCACCACGAGTAAAATATTCTGCGGAAAGAGCCGGAAGAGGTGGTTTTTGAAGTTCACTAATTAGTAGCCAGATTAAAGTTAGTAATAAACCTAATCCTGTAATTCCCAGCAATCCCCACCACCAAATGATTTTATCCTTTGATTTCTCAACTTCAATAATACCTTCACGACGTAAAGTTGTAAGTACCTCATCAGCAGATTGATAGCGATTTTTGGGGTCTGGTTCTAGCATTTTATTCAGAACCTTTGTTAATTTTGGACTAATATTTGCAGATACTTTCCATTTTTCTAAATTAAAGGGAATATCAAAACTATGGGGATTTGCACCAGTTAACAAGCATACACAGCTAGCAGCTAAAGAATATAAATCTGAAGTAAATGTAACAGTCTTCCCATGTACTTGTTCTGGGGGAGAAAAGCCCGGAGAGATAATTACAGTTTCGCTAGAATCAGCACCCTCTTCCACAACTTGTACAACCTGCTTCACTGCACCAAAATCAATTAGATAAAGCTGTTTATCCCGCCCATTACGTACAATATTAGATGGCTTAATATCTCGATGAATCAGTGGCTTTTTCGGATTTGCATGAATGAATTTCAAGATTCCTAATATTTCAGATAACACTTCTAAAATTTCTGTTTCGGAAAAATTTCTGTTTTCTTGACTACGTAAATGTAATAATTCTTTCTCTAAATCTTGACCTTGAATATATTCTTGAACTAGATAAAATAGCTTCTGTTCGTTATTTGTAAAATTCTGATTATCTTGTATATAAGATTGGGGGTATGCTGCAACTGATAATTCAAAAAATGCATAAAGTCGAGGAATTTGATTGTGTCGTAATTCCTCTAAAACTTCTGCTTCTTCTTTAAATAAACGCTCGACTAATTGCAGGGCTGCTGGAGATAGTTGGGTATTTGGATGTAAAAGTTTGAGAATCCTGTAGCGTTTTTGTGCTAGTGTTTCTCCAGGTGAATCTAAATCTAAAGCAACAAATGTTCTACCAAAACCACCTTGACCTTTTTCACTTAATGCCACATATCTATTTTTGATAATTAAGGGCATACCGCAAGTAGAACAATATCTCTGCTGGATTTTCCCATTATTTAAATAGTCTTCTTCAACATGGTTGATATGTGGAGGTTGCTCCCTACCTCGTGGACGAGTACAGTAAACTTGCATCGTTCAAACTTTGGTTTATAGTTAAGTTTTAATCTCAATCACAATAAATATTTGAGATAATTATTTATGACTTGCAAATTCAGCAATAATTTAATTTAGGATTAATTAATTACTATATTATTTTATAACTTTGGAGATAGTATAGGAACTAGTCGGAATTTCTACTTTTGATAGCTTCCATCTTACCATAAATAGCAAATCTCAACAAATCATTTATTCTTTATTTATAAAGGCTCATACCGAACGATCGCTTGTTGCTTCAAAAGAGAGTTAGCACAATTGACATTACCAGTTAATTTTTCACATGTATCTCTAACTTCAGATATGCCGATAACAATCCGAATCATTAAACCATATTGAGTTGGATACACCTCGTACAAAAAAGGTTTATCACTGTGAGCAGTTAATGCACCTGCCAATGCTGGCGTAGTACAAATTATTGCTTTTGTGTTTGGAGGTACATAATAATCAACATAAAAATCATGGTCTTGGGAATCTGGTGTCCAGCCACTACCAACAGCTTCAACAGACCAGGAAGAGCAGCGAGTATCTATTCCTTTGTCGGAATTAAAACCTCTTTGAATAGTGATTTTTTGAAGTGGGGTATTTTTAAATGTCTCTAACTGATTTTGTGCTTCTTGCTCTGAAAATCTTTTAATTAAATCGTCCACATGAATGACTCTAGCTCTTAGTAAACTAGTTGATAGGCAAAGATATAAAATTAAAAAAGCTCCTCCCAGAAATATAGCACTAATTAAGATAGGCTTTTTCAAGATTAATTTGAGATTTAATAGTTGGAAATTGAATTTAATCATCATGTAAACGAAAAATTTAGCCAAGGAATTTAATTTTCATTATTCAGATAACAAATTTTACAGCGATATTAACAAAAACCAGCACGATTCTAGTTCAAGAAAGTAGATAATTGAAAATATTTTTCTTTTTGTCCCTTTTACCTTTACTCTTAAAGATAAATAATTTCATGATATTGAGGTAATTGTGGCTCGTAAGTGTTTTATCATTGAGATGGGAATGGGTATTGATCAGCATGGGCAAGAACCGACAGTAGCAGCAGCCAGAGCCGTGCGAAATGCGATCGCTCACAATGCTCTTCTGGGTATTTGGGAAGTAGCTGGTTTAGATGACCCAAATCAAATGATTATTGAAGTACAGGTTGCAGTTCCTAGCCCAGAACAGGTTCGTGCAGAGGAAGTATTAGCAGTTTTGCCATTTGGGCAAAAAACATTGATTCTGGAGCCTGGAGGCATGGTAGTTCAAGGTCGGGCAATTCCAGTTCTCAATGATAAAAACGATGATATGTTAATTGCTGTTGCTGCTGTGAAGGTTTATGTTGATATTTAAATCGAAATCTAAATTTAACAACCATTTGTAAAGTGAATATTCAGCATACTCATGCATAGATAAACCCGGTTTCTGAGATTAAGTAGCGAACATGATTCTACTTGTTGGATGAGAAGTTGGGTTTATTTGGGATTAAGTTTGACTTTATAAATAGCTATGAAGTTTAAAATTTCCAAATCAAAAAATAAGAGAAAATAAAACCCTCTCCAGACTAAGCTATCGAGGGGGAAATGTAGAATTAAAAAATATATAGTCAAGATTTTGAGCGACAAATTTATTCAGCGTGTCTTTTCAAGACTCCCGGTTCCTGCTGCATAGGTAAGACATCTAAAACATCTGTTTGCGAACAATATTTTAGGTCTTCGAGACAATTTAAACGTAACAAACGTTGTCCGTGACTAGCGTGGTGCATCAGTCCCAGCAAATTATCTTCCCAAGAAGTATACAATGCGATCGCACTGACAACTTCATCATTCCCAGCAATTTTCTCCATAGGTGCATTCATCTCCTGACAAAGACTGTGGGCTATTGCTCCCGCACAAACCGTATCTTCGAGGGAATAACTACCTTCCCAACCAGAACCAACTATCCAAACCGTTTCGGGTTGTTTATCCACCAAATAACGTACCACCGATGCGCGATTGATTAGTGCTGCGGCAAGTACAGTCTTGGCATCTTGGATACGCTGCAAAGTCCGGGTTCCATTAGTGGTACTGATAAATAAACGTTTTCCCTCGACTATTTCGGGAGTACAGTCAAGAGGAGAATTACCCAGTTCAAATCCAGGAACTTTACCACCACCACGTTCTCCAGCGCGGAGCCGCTTGTTTGGCTGCCATTGTTCACTGACTTCCATTAACTTATCTAAGTCACTAAAAACCTGTACTGCTTCACCCCCAGCAGCCAACACCGTTGCAATTGTGCTTGTCGCCCGTAATACATCAACCGCGATCGCGCATTCGGGCACTTCATGGCTGGGAGTCTCTTCGGGAGTGTGATAAACGAATAGCTTCACGCTCTATATACACCTAAATTGTAGATTGTAGAAATTACATCTTAGGAGGTGATATCACCCACTAAAATTACAGTTTTACCCACAACTGAATTGTGTGAAGGCGCAACTTATCCTATTACTATTACCTATCTTGTCAACTAAACCACTATTATTTCTAAAGTATATGTATGGTTCACAAACATCTCAAACCCATGAGAATGAGGGCTAAGGCTCATTTTGAGCAAATTCAGCAAACTATTGCAATTTGTAATCCTATGCATAACTTTTACATAACTATTTTTGTTAAATTACAAGAAAAGGGCTGTTTATCTGAATCTTTTCCCAAACCTCCAATTCTCACATCACATCCATAACTAAATCCATAACCCCTCCTATGTCACCTTTACCTGAATACCGTCCCAAACAACTATCTGTTGGTCCCTTGGAAGCGGAAATTTTAAATATTGTCTGGGAACTTGGTTCGGCTACAGTTAAAGATGTACACGATCGCATCTTGTCTGATCCTAACCGCGAACTTGCCTATACTTCTGTGACTACAGTGTTGCGTCGTTTGACGGAGAAAGGTTGGTTAGCTTGTGATAAATGTGGACGAGCGTTTTTTTGGCGACCTTTATTAACTAAGCAGCAAGCTGAAGTAATTAAGGCACATGAGCAGTTACAGCGATTTTTGGCGGTAGGTAATCCGGATGTGATTGCCGCCTTTGCTGATAGCCTCGACGAAGCCACTAACGCTCAAATTCAAGCCATTGCCAATCGTATATCCGCCGCACGCCAAGCTAGGGAGGAACAATAATTATGCATCTAATAATCATTTTTGCTGCGATCGCATTTGCTGTGGGGATGCGAGGTTCCATTACCAAAATCCAAGGTAATTGGAATACGAGATGGCAACAAACATTATTTTTATTCCTGTTCCCTCCACTACTTATATTTACCACTGCGATCGCTCTACTATGTATGGGAACGCAAGGAAAAATGGGTACTTGGCATACAGGTTGGTGTGGCTATGCTTTTGCATGTATCAGTTTGCTGTTTTTCTCTCTGCTGTTAGTCAAACTCGCTTACCAAGGCTGGAAGTCAATCCAATCCCTTCGTCAGTATCCCCAAACTCAACTTGGTATCCAGCCAGCAAGATTATTAAACACCCAAGCCATGTTTGCCGGACAAATTGGTTTTTGGCAATCTGAACTTGTTATCAGCCAAGGTTTACTGCAAAGTCTCTCACCAGAACATCTGGAAACTGTACTAGCACATGAACAAGGACACTATCACTATCGTGATACATTTTGGTTTTTCTGGTTGGGTTGGATACGCGAATGTACTGCTTGGTTGCCCAATACCCAAGAATTGTGGCAAGAATTATTAATTTTGCGCGAAATTCGTGCCGATGCTTATGCAGCCTCACGAGTTGATAATTTATTATTAGCTGAGTCGTTACTATTAGTAGTTTCCAATCAGCCCATATCTACTGATATTCTTTGTGCCGCTTTGGGTTCTTCGAGTCACGGAAACAAGCTAGAACAGCGTATTGAAGCTTTACTTGCCCAGCCGGAATCTTCGACAACAGAATTCGCTGCTTTACCTTGGCATCGCCTGCTCTTAGCCTTGCTACCACTTGTAACTATTTTATTCCACCAGTAATACAGAGCCAATGCAGAGATTAGAGAATAACTCAGTCATTAGTTATTAGTATTCCTGTAAAAATAAATTGAACAAGTAAGCTGATGTGCAGTTAAATTGTATAAGGCAAAATATGAATTTATTGTAGTGCGGAGAGGAGTTTCCGGGGAGATGTTCTTCACGGAAAACTCCGGGGACGAAAAGCCCACCTTTGGGAAATTGCAAGCGAGACGCTTGCACTGCTTATTTTTACATGATTCTTTAGGCAGACTTTGGCACAGAGAAGATGATATTTATTGCCAATAAAGAATGAAAGTCTAATCTTCAACCTTAGAAGCATTCATTATCCAAACACGTTCTAAAAACTCAACATCTAATTGTCTTTGTGATTTTGATTGTGGCGATTTTGATTGCGACTGTTTGCATGGATTCATGGATTGAGAAATAATTCGGACAACTGCTATAAAAATTAACATTATCCCTAAACCACCTAAATAGTCGCAGACAGATAAAGATGTAATAGTTTCCGCCATCTTGACTACAGGTGAAACTTCCACATTGAGTTGATTATCTAAGAGATTTTCTTGGGTTGTAGTAGTAACAATTTGAGTGCTTGCATTCGCATAAATTGGATAGTTAAACAATCTCATATTTTTCACCCTTTGGAAATTGACAATGCAGGTAAAATCAAAACCTTATTGAATCCATAGGGGAATTAATGGGTGTTTATGCAGATGTTAAAAAAAGTTCATCATCCAGAACTGAATCTAATCCAACTCAAACCAATTTTGAAGATGAAAACAATCTAGAGACGTTACAACATGTAACGTCTCAACATCTAGACTATATGAACGGAAAATCGTTAAATAATCTCAATATGTGGTTGCACAGTAGGTGAAAACTTACCACGGGGAAGTTTCATCAGTAAATGTTTACTGGATTTAAACGCGCGAGCAATAAACTCACAGGCTTCCACAGGTGTTGTGTGTTCACCGCATGTAAACACATCAGCCGCAATATACCCATTTTCGGGCCAAGTATGAATCGAAATATGCGACTCTGCTAAAAGTGCTAATGCTGTGACTCCCTGGGGATGGAACTGATGGGCGATTCTTTCTAACAAAGTCGATCGCGCGATCGCAGCTGCATCTGCTAAAGTCTGTTTGATAAACTCAATATCGTTGAGAAGGTCTGCCGGGCAACCGTATAACTCTAACATGCAGTGAGTGCCGACGGGAACCTGAGGGTCTTGAGGGATATAGTCTAAGGGAATATTACTTGTGATAACCGGAGAACTCTCTTGACTGTCTTGTTGTAGCGATACTGACTCTTTTGTTTTCATTGCCAGTCCAGTATTCGAGTAATTCTCGCTGGTATTGAACTCTGCAACTGAGTCAAAAACAGCAGCTCCAATTGTCAAGTGTTCCACGGAACTGCCACCCATTTGATCGCGCAAATCTTCCATTTTGATGTACCTACAAAAAACATAAAATCGTGGGAATTTGGTTGTTGTGAAAGGTTGAGAATCACAAGAGGCGATCGCCAAGCGACTTTTTACTCCTGTAAAAATCTTTCTCCCACAAGCTAACTATCATAGCAGCTTATTTTGAATTTAGCTATCGAAAAAACCACAACCAAAATGGTAGAGTTATCAGTAGAACTATGGAGCCAAGGGCTAGGGCAGTCACAGCCAATTCGCGATCGAGATTAAAAGTTTCTGCAAGTACCAAAGTTGCGAAGGCGGGAGGCATTGCCATTTGCAAAACGATGACTTGGGCTATTTTCCCTGTCAACCCAAAATAATGTAGACAAATTCCGAGAATCAAGGGAATAAAAATCATCTTAATCGTTAAGCTTATGCTGGCTAATTTGAGACTTCCCCAAGAACTGAGTTGACTCAATCGCATCCCAATTAAAATTAGAGATGTCGCGATCGCACTCCAAGCGATAAAATCTAAACCAGACACAGCAAAGTTTGGTAATGTAACTTGACGTAATAGTAAACCCAAGCCGAAACTCCACAAAGCCGGATTGATGAGAATTGCTTTAAGAACTCTTGAGCGATCGCTATTTTGTTTACTATTAATGCTGTTAGTAATATTATCTGGACTGCCGTTGCCAAATTTTGCTGCTAGCGCCACCCCAAAACCGTAAGCGCCCAAAGTAGTGCCGAGTAAATCATAAAATAGCGCCCAAGCAAAATATTGAGTCCCCACCAGGGATAACACAATTGGATAACCGAGATATCCTGTATTGCCAACCATCGCTGCCAAGATTAAACTACCCTGGGTTGATTTGGACATCACTTTGTTTGCCCAAGTGCTTCTCAAGTAGATGACAAGCACAGCCACAACTGCACCAAGTAAAATCGCAGCATACGCCACAGCCGGAGCAATCCAAACTTGCTCTGATAAATCAGTCTTCCGCAAAAACGCCACAATACTTGTCGGTACACCCACCCAAAACAAAAACTGTCCTAAACGTGCCGGAATCGCCGCCGGGAGTTTTCGCCCCAAAATAAAACCAATCAAACCTAAGCCGATTAACTTGGCGTAAAGTTCTAAAAGATGAGTCATCCAATTTTGAATTACTTGATGAGGAACTAGAATTGAATAACTTACAATTCTGAACGAATATGAAATAGTGCGTGACGCTGGGCTAATGGCACCCTAATTTTGGCATTTATTTAATTTACATTCCTTAGAAATCGCTTGCGCCTCTATATTCTAATTACTTAAACCTAATTACTTAAACCTAATTACTTAAACCCCTAAATGGTTCAGCTAAAATGCCCAAAATTTGTTCGAGTTGGGTGATAAAATACTCAGTCCTGTCAATTTTGAGGATTTCGGCTTCGAGCATTAAAAACTTCCACAGCGTACCAGTTGATACTACACCATAAATTGTTTTTGATTGTCCTTTGCGATCGTTAAATACTTGAGCAGCTACCATTTCTGCTGCACATTGTCCTAAACCTAACTTAATGTCATTATCTTTAGCCTCAACTACTGCCATGACTGGAGCAGTAATTAATAACTGGTTTTCTGAAGCAGTCAAAATAAAATCACAGACACCAGTGAGTCCCTTACTTTCGTCAACATTAAATGAATTGCCCGAAAAATAACCAATTTTACCGGGAAACATTCTTCTCACTTCCAGAAGAATTGGAGTAATAATTAATTCAGACCTTGCCTTTTCCGTACTAATATTAGTCGCTAATTCTAAAGTTTCTTCGAGGGCTTCTTGCAATCGTTGAGATGGCTTAACTGGAATCACTTGACTAAATAAGCTATGACTTTCCTCAAGAATCAGATTTAAGTCATTAATTGCTCGATCAAGAGTTTTAAAATCGCTGTATGACACAGTAATTTTATGTTGTGGTGGCTAGGATTATACCAAACTATTATAGCCGCTATTAGAAAGGTAGCTATTCTCGTTTCTCGTAGCCAATCAAACACTTCTGGCGACTTGAGCAATATATCACGCTTAAAGACTTATTATTAAGGCTGACGCAGAGACATAGAGATATAGAGATATGGAGATATGGAGATATGGAGGCATGGAAAATTTTATCCTTAAGTAATTAGCTGGGCTTGATTACCCATTGCCCAATTCCCAATTCCAAACTATCTATTGCGTTATTTATTTCCCAGACTACAATCGGTTATGGCAATTTAACAAAAGCAGGAGTTAACCTTTGAATAACGGTGGGTTTTCTGGAAAACCGCAAAATTCATCATCTAGTTCTGGTGACGATATTCCAGCAGCGTTACGCGATACTCCTGATGTATCACAAAAAAGTCGCTTCAGATTACCGCTACTAATTGTGGGTGGTGTTGTCGGATTTGTATTCCTAGCAATCGCTAGTGGATTTCTCTTTTTTATTACCGCACAAAAAAAAGACACAAATCAACAACCTATCTCCACCAACACAAATGCTGCATCCTCCTCATCACCGATTCCAGGAGATAATCAAGCAAAAACCAATGATGCCTTACTGGGGCATTTTCCCTATCCAGAAGCACCAGAAACGGAACTCGCATCTATTTCCCTCAATGGACGCTTGCGAATGCGGAAAACAGCTGCACAACAATTCCAGGCAATGCAACAAGCTGCACGCAGCGCGGGAGTGAATTTAGTCCCAATTTCTGCTTTCCGCTCGATTCAAGAACAAAAGCAATTATTCTTTACCGTGGGTGCCCAACGCAACCAAACTCCAGCTGAACGCGCATCACTCTCTGCACCACCTGGTTATAGTGAACATCACACAGGTTATGCAGTTGATATTGGTGACGGTAATGTTCCAGCAACAAATTTAAGCGAAAATTTTGAGAAAACCAAGGCTTACGAATGGTTATCACAAAATGCTGCCAAATTCAGCTTTGAATTATCTTTCCCTAGAAATAATCCTCAAGGTGTAAGTTACGAACCCTGGCACTGGCGCTTTGTTGGTGATACACAAAGTTTAGAGACTTTTTATAAGGCAAAAAATGTCAAACCAGTACCAACACCTTAATATTTAGAAAAAGAACACAGATATTATATAAATTCTATACCTGTGTTCGTCTATGTGTATCTCTGGTTTCATGATTCTACATTTTTTTGACTTTCATTACCAAACTAAAAACCGAAAAACTGTAACGAATTTTACAAAAAATCTCATTTTCTCCAAAAAAGCTGGATAATCGAATATATAAAGGAAAAGCAGCATAAGTCAGAATAAATCAAGCGATGGAATCAAAACACTTCTAAGGCGGAGTATGCAAACTTTGAGACATCCCGTCACTCGTACAAAATTTCCAGACTGAATTCTGACTGCCAACAACCGATTCCTTATTGTTCAATCTACACATAAATCTACTTCCTATTAGGAGAGCAACGTATGATTTCGACTTCCTTGTTGCCCCTTGAAACCCCAACTCCAGCCCATATTTGCCCATTTGATCAAGCTTGTAGCTATCTTGAAGCCGCAGCACGTGAATTAAAGCTAGACCAAGGTATATTAGAAATCTTAAGCAACCCACGTAAAGTAATTACAGTATCGATTCCTGTCAAATTAGATAATGGTGAAATTCGAGTTTTTGCCGGACATCGAGTACAGCATTCAGATATTTTGGGACCCTATAAAGGTGGTATTCGTTACCATCCGGCTGTCACATTACGCGAAGTTTCTGCCTTGGCAATGTTGATGACTTGGAAATGTGCATTATTGGGAATACCCTATGGTGGGGCAAAAGGAGGAATTGCGATCGCTCCTAAAAATTATAGTGTTGGCGAACTGGAGCGCATTACCCGGCGGTTTATCAGCGAGTTAATTAAAGACATTGGTCCCTCCGTAGATATACCAGCACCGGATATGGGAACATCCGCGCGCGAAATGGCTTGGATGATGGATACATATTCCGTGAATGTTGGACATGCAGTCCCAGGAGTGGTGACAGGTAAACCTCTATCCGTAGGTGGTTCCTTGGGACGGGAAATGGCAACCGGGCGTGGTGCAATGATTGTTGTTAGGGAAGCTTTGAAAGATTTGGGTAAATCTTTGCATGGCACACGAGTGGCAATTCAGGGTTTTGGTAATGTCGGTGGTGCCGCAGCACAGTTATTCTACGAAGCCGGAGCTAAGGTTGTTGCGGTATCAAATAGTACAATTGGCATTTACTCGGAAACTGGCTTGGACATTCCCGCAGTTAAAGCTTACATGATGGCGAACCACCAAAGTTTAATTGGTTATCCCCAGGCAACAGCAATTAGTAACGCAGAATTATTAACTTTACCTTGTGATGTCTTGGTTCCCGCAGCCTTGGAAAACCAAATCACGGAAGAAAATGTGAATCAGGTGCAAGCTAAGATAGTTGCGGAAGCCGCGAATGGTCCTGTAACTTTGGAAGCAGACCGCTCCTTACAAGCACGAGGAGTGATTGTATTACCCGATATTTTGGCAAATGCGGGGGGTGTGGTTGTGAGTTATTTGGAATGGGTACAGGGTTTGTCCTATCTATTTTGGGATGAGGAACGGGTTAATCGGGAAATGGAAAATTTGATGGTTCACGCATACCATCAAGTGGTAGAACAGTCAAGAAAAAGAGAGATTCCTTTGCGTTTAGCTGCTTATACTTTGGGTGTAGGTAGAGTGGCGAAGGCTCTGACGGATAGAGGTTTGTATCCTTAGAACAACTAAATAATTTACCGTGACGTTTAATTATAATTAAAACCGCCTACCTTTATAGATAGACGGTTTTTCCAATGCTGATTTTCAAACAATTATTAAAATTACTCACAACCAGCAACAAATTATGTGTATCATTTCATGCTAATGACTAATAGCTAAATTTGTAGATACAATTAGCCATCAGCGTTGCACAATCGGTTCTCATGAGATTACATTGAAGAACCTATTCCTGCGTAAGCTCCATAAAAGAAAATACCTACTACAGTAATCACGCCTAATCCTGCGACTGTCGCTACAATCCACAGGGGAATTCTCCCACTTCCAGACACAGCTTTTCCTCCCTTCACAAAAATTAACAACAATGATTTAGTCACTAGTTATTTGGTTAGTTAGTGATTGTCATCGAGGTGCTAGCACCCTACCCTCAGCTACAACAAATAACAAGGACAAAAAACAAATTTATTTACAAGCTAGCTACCTAGTTAAAGAAGTAACTAGAAAATAAAATTCCCAGTACGAAAACGAGCAATAAACCCAGGAATAATGAAGTCCGGTTTAGCTCAACTGGTTGGTTATTCGGGTTAGGCGATCTATCCATGAGTTTCTCCTAGCTGTGTTCTTAGCGTTGAATAAATTGCATAGCCGCGATCGCGCCCAAAAAGAAGACGGTGGGTACAGCGAGGGTATGAACCGCAAGCCAACGAACCGTAAAAATAGGATACTGAACAGGTTGGTTTATGTTATTGCCGCTAGTCATAATCTCAGGCTACTTACCAATATATTTTTCGACTTGATTTTTTGATTCAAAACGGTTATTGACGATGGGCACTTCTTGCCGCGTTTGAGTAAAATACTCATCGGGACGGGGTGTACCAAAAACATCATACGCCAAACCAGTCTGTACAAATAACCAACCAGCAATGAACAATGCTGGAATGGTGATGCTGTGGATTACCCAGTAACGAATGCTGGTGATAATATCCCCAAAGGGACGTTCTCCAGTGGTACCTGACATTTTTTTCCTACCTATAATTTAAACGTGGGAACGCAAACCGTGACAACGCTTTTGGCATTTCGCAGTCAGTGTTTATTTTCTTTTATTAAGAGAGAATTATACACTTAGCTCAGAGCCAAACGTTGATAGTTTAATGGCTTAATGAGTTTATTATCCTACAAAGTTAAGAAAGAGTTACAACTTGCAACGTGTTTCTCAGAAAACTTTTTTTTAACGGATATTGATTGGGTGAAGAGGCGGAGATGAAAGTTTTCTACAATTCTTTTTTGTCTCCCGATCTCCGCGTCACCGCGTCACAACTTGACTACCTTCCCATTAAGCTGATTTACCTTCAGATACAACATTGGATTGATATTTGAGTAAATAGCCACCGCGATCGCCAATAATAAAACCTTTTTCGGGTGATAAAAAGACGATTTTAGAAAGGTTGGCAGGAACTTCTTCAACATCACGGTCTTTTTCCCAAGTCTTACCACCATCAGCACTCCGTAGCAAGTTACCGCTACCACCACCTACCCAAACTTCATCGGGGGTGCGATATGCCAAATCTAGTAAACCCCAACTGGTAGAAAGTTCAGGGTATTGTGCTTCCAGCCATTCTTCGGGATTTTCGGGATTACTGTACTGAACTTGACCACCACGGGCAAGCATCCACATTTGTCCGTCGTTGGTAAAGCCCATATTTTCGACTCGGCGTGAACTATTGCGGTTGTGAGGAACCCAAGCAGCTTGTCCTGGTTCCCAGGTTGAGTAAAAGTTACCTTTTGCCGATACAGCGACATATTTACCATCAGGCGATCGCTTGATATTACGAACGAAACCAACGGCTTCGGCAACTTGAGCTTTCCAGTTTTTACCACCATCATTAGTTTCATAGATAGCACCAACATTGGTGACCATCTCAGCTTTATTTGTACCTAAAGCAACAATGTTGATCGGGCTACCTGGTAATTTTTCGCTGAGGGGAATGCGCGACCAAGACTTACCTTCATCAGTGGTATGTAACATTAATGAAGGCTCGCCAACAATCCAACCTTCCTTACCTGAAAAACTTACCGAGTTAAAGCGGAAAGTTTCCTCATCAAGTTGGAGTGCGATCGTATCCCAACTATTTCCACCATCTTTTGTTTCCAGCAAAGTCGAATCGCTACCTACCAAAAATCCGTGGGGAGAAGCATCTACAAAGGCAATGTCAAGTAGTTTTGCCTCCGTAGGCACAGAAATTAATTCCCAAGGATTGTATCCTGTAGAGGGGACACTGCTGCAACCGACGCAAGCCAAAACAACCACCACTACAGCCAATATTTTTCGCCAAAATCTTGAAATTGCCAGCATCAGTATTCTGTTGGTATTGATGTAAATTTATCTAATGAAATTGAGGTATGGGTTACAAAATGGGGTTATGAAAAAGAGTTAAAGAAGGTGAGTTACGGATATTGACTGTAAACTGTAATACTTACCCTTTTCTCTGACACATATATCTCTAGTCTCTCTACATTTCCCCGTTTCTGACTTCTTTACTGCAAACCATACAAACTGATAAAGAGTAAAAAACCTATTCCCAAACCACCGAAAATCAAAATATTCTTTTGTGTTGGAGTCAAATTATTTACGCCTAATCCAAAACCGAGGTTTTCTTTAAAACCAGATGCGAGACCAGCAGGTCCAATATTGGCAAAAGCTGCTTTCTTCGCACCACAAACTGGACAACGCCAATTGATTGGTAACTCCTCAAAAGGTGTACCCGCAACAATATCGCGTTTATCATCTCCCTTATTCGGTTCGTACACGTAACCGCAGGCTCGACACTCGTAGCGGTCTAACTCTGTTGTTTCCACAGGCGTATCAACGTCTGTCTCAACATTTGTCTCAACAGTCGCTTCGACTGCTGGTTCGTTACCTTGTTCGCTCATGGTTACAGATGCAATGGGTAATTGACAGGCGAGGTGAAATATTAAATATACGTTACAAATTATGACACAACTGTTAGGTTTTTCTATCACAACCAAAAACGATTCAAATTACCTCTGCATCTGTTTTCTAAGATTCAAAAATCCCAAGACGATATAATGTATGTAAATTAAGGTAACAAGGTTAATTCACTCAATTTCACTCTGGCGGTAGATATATATTGTGTTTGTCCTTAGCGGTTACGAATACCTTCTAGGCTTCCTGATTATTTGTAGCCTAGTACCAGCCCTAGCTCTGAGTGCGTCAAAACTCCTGCGACCCAGCAGTCGCAACCCAGAACGGCGCACCACATATGAATCCGGAATGGAGCCGATTGGCGGAGCCTGGATTCAGTTCAACATTCGTTACTACATGTTTGCGCTTGTCTTTGTAGTCTTTGATGTCGAGACTGTATTTTTATATCCTTGGGCGGTTGCTTTCCACCGTCTAGGTTTGTTGGCGTTTATTGAAGCGCTAATATTTATCGCAATTCTTGTAGTTGCCCTAGTTTACGCATGGCGTAAAGGAGCTTTGGAATGGTCTTAGATGCTAATTCGGCGAAAGACATCGCCCAGCAGCAAACAGAGCGTATTCTCAACCCGATTCAGCGTCCGACAGTCACCCAAGAACTGTCGGAAAATGTCATTTTAACAACCGTTGATGACCTTTATAACTGGGCAAGACTTTCGAGTTTGTGGCCCCTACTATTTGGTACAGCTTGCTGCTTCATTGAATTTGCAGCCATGATTGGCTCGCGATTTGATTTTGATCGTTTTGGACTAATTCCCCGTTCTAGCCCCCGCCAAGCCGATTTAATCATCACGGCAGGGACAATCACGATGAAGATGGCACCCCAGTTGGTGCGTCTTTACGAACAAATGCCCGAACCTAAATATGTGATTGCCATGGGGGCTTGTACGATTACTGGTGGAATGTTTAGCGTTGACTCACCAAGTGCAGTGCGTGGCGTGGATAAACTTATACCAGTAGATGTTTACTTACCAGGTTGTCCTCCCCGTCCAGAAGCGATTATGGACGCGATTATTAAGCTACGGAAGAAAATATCTGACGATTCGATGCAGGAGCGCGGAGTTATTAAACAAACTCACCGCTATTACAGCACTATGCATAACATGAAGCAAGTTGAGCCAATTTTGACTGGTAAGTATATGCAGTCAGATACTCGCTACACCCCACCCAAAGAACTAACTGAAGGCATGGGTATGCCCGTACCGCCAGCGCTGCTCACATCCCAAAAGCAGAGGGAGGCAACCAAACGTGGCTGAAGAACAAGCAATAGCACAAGTGGGTAAAGTGTCTCAATGGCTGACTGACAATGGCTTTGAACATGAGTCGTTGGAGTTAGATCGTAACAACGTTGAGATTATCAAAGTTGAAGCTGATTTCTTGCTACCAATTTGTACGGCTTTGTATGCCTACGGATTTAATTACCTACAATGCCAGTGTGGTATTGATATGGGAGCAGGACAAGACTTAGTCAGCATGTATCATTTAATTAAGGTCAGTGATAACGCTGACAGACCCGAAGAAGTACGAATTAAAGTATTTCTACCTCGTGAGAATCCAAGAGTCGCTTCAGTGTACTGGATTTGGAAAACCGCCGATTGGCAGGAACGGGAATCTTACGATATGTATGGGATTGTTTACGAAGGACATCCCAACTTAAAACGGATTTTGATGCCCGAAGATTGGGTGGGATATCCATTACGTAAAGATTATGTTTCCCCTGATTTCTACGAGTTACAAGATGCTTATTAATTAAGTGATATTTTCAGAGGGTTAATTTCATCAATTAACCCTCATTTTGCATCAATGTCGGTGATGGTAATAACTAAAATTAGGACCGTAGGTAGCGAGAAGATTTTGAGGTGAAAGCGCAATTTCTGGTTTGCCAGTACAAACTATAGTTTGGTTCAGGCAAATAACGCGATCGCAATGTCGATTTACCATATCAATATCATGGGAAACCTGCAAAACTGTCCATCCTTCTTGCTGTTTTAATTCATTTAGTAAGTCGTAAAATTCAGCCGTACCCTGTGCGTCTACTCCAGCAAAGGCTTCATCTAATACTAGCAATTTTCGCGGCATTACTAAACAGTAAGCAAGTAATACCCGTTTGAATTGTCCTCCGCTTAGGGTGCCGATGGCTTGATTTCGTAAATGTAATGCATCGGTTCGTTGCAAAGCCTTTTCCACTGCTGCTAATTTTTGTCGATCCGGCTGAAATAAATTCCGTAATAATCGCTTTTTATTGTTTCTGTTTCCACTTTTTGCCTCTCTTACCCATCCCAAACCAACTAATTCTCCAACCGAAATTGGAAAACTACGGTCAAAAATAAAATTTTGCGGCATGTAGCCTATTTGTAAACGCAAATTACCTAAACGTGAAATCGGACGACCAAAAATATTAACTGTACCGCTACTATGGGGAATTAAATCTAAAATAGCTTGCACTAATGTACTTTTCCCCGCACCATTGGGACCCACTATTGCAGTGTTAGTTCCTGGTAGTAATTCAAATGAAACGTCACGAAGTGTCAAATAATTACCTTGGAACACAGTTAAACCTTCGACTTTCAGAACAGCAGCATCAATTGTCATTGCTCAAAAATAATTATTGATAGATTGCACGTTAATGATGATTAATGATTGACTATTAGCTACTGTTGTATAGCTTCTGATCATTAACCATTAACTCCTAACTCCTAACTCATTTACAGGCAGATTCCAAACTTTGCAAATTTTTTCTCATTGCTTGAAAATAATATTGGGGATTTTGTTCACCTGATTCTAAAGGGTCAATTTCTTGTAATGTCAAATTTAAGTCTTTAGAAAGACTATTCAACAATTTATTATCTGTGCCTGGTTCACCCAGCAGAGTTTTGACTTTATATTTTTTGACAGTATTAATTACTTTTTGAATTTCATCTGGCGATAGTTGGTCTTCGGGTATCTCCACAACTGCAACTTGTTGGAGGTTGTAGCGCTTGGCTAGATATGGATATGCATCATGAAAGGTAATGAAAGTACAGTTGGGTGTTTTTTGTAACACTTGCTGAAATTCACTGTTCAAATTGTCCAGTTCTTGAATATATGCTGCTGCATTTGCTGTATATATCTCTTTATTGGCTGGGTCTGCCGTAATTAAACCATCGCGAATGTTAGTTACTTGCAGCTTTGCTAAAACCGGGTCTATCCAAACGTGGGGATTTCCTTCTGCGTGTTCGTGGTCATGATCATGTCCTTTTTCTTTCACTACTTTTTCGACGGGAGAGGTTTTATTCAAAACTTGAATCCCCTTACTTGCATCTATTTCTGTTAATTTCTTGTTCTGAGCATTTTTGACTGTATCTCGGAGAAATTCTTCTAGCCCTAGACCATTTTTCACCAGTATATCTGCATCTACAATTGCTTTGACATTTTCTGGTGTCGCTTGATACTCGTGAACTTCTGTCCCTGGTCTGATTAAGATTTCCACATTGGCTGTTTCTCCTGCTACTGCTTTAGTAAACCAGTACATCGGCAAGAACGTTGTCACAACTTTTTTTTTGTTTGAGTTTGCTGTGATTGAAGGTGTCGCAGTCACTTCTTGGGCTGGAGGTGAAGTCTCCGTAGTCGTAACTTGGTTACTAGCGGATTGGTTACAACCTACGACAAACCCCATGACAAACAACACCAATAAATTGATGGTGCGAGGTTGAATATTAATTCTTCTTTGGCGATACCAGTTTACAAACAAGTGATTTTCAGTAACAGTCTTTTTTATTTCCATTCCTTTTTACCCTTCTTCGTCAGAGAACAGTCACTATTGACAACAAAGCTAATTGTAATGTAAATATATACTATTGCAATAATTATTCTCATTATCTATAGACTATACTACCTAAAATCCATATTGAAATCTATCTGGAATCAATACTTTGGCATTGCATTGATGCATTTTTCACATCCAGTGTCAAAAATTCCCTATTCTAGATTCTTGATTGAAAATCTAGTTAATTACGTCTTCAAATCTGATAATCTAATGAGATTATTTGTTAATAAATAATCGCCACAGACAGCACATCTTTGTCAATAAAATAGGAATCTTAGGGGTATCATGCAAAATTTTCAAAAATTCTTAGTTGCTAATCCAGGGCTGTTTGTTGCAACTATCCTAGTTAATTCAACAGTCATACTTCTTGGCAGTCACTCCGCGATCGCTCAAGAAGCGTTATCAGTATCGAAAGATTCTACAAACACTCCAGTTAATCTAACTAGCAACATTCCCCAACCAACCATAATCTCACAGGTGACTTCGGTCTCCCAACTATCTGATGTACAACCAACAGACTGGGCATTTCAAGCACTACAATCCTTAGTTGAGCGCTATGGGTGTATTGCAGGATATCCGAATGCAACCTATCGTGGGAACCGAGCGATGACACGGTACGAGTTTGCTGCTGGTTTGAATGCTTGTTTGGAACGGGTAAATGAATTAATTGCAACTGCGACGGGTGATTTAGTTACTAAGGAAGATTTAGACAGGTTACGTAGGTTGCAAGAAGAGTTTTCAGCAGAATTAGCAACGTTGCGGGGACGTGTTGATACATTAGAAGTCAGAACAGCAGAGTTAGAAGCGAATCAATTTTCGACGACAACTAAGTTGCAAGGTCAGGTGGTTGGTGTCATTAGCGATGTCTTTAGCGGTGACAATGTGAATGGTGTCAGCCCCAAAAATGATAACAACACCACCTTGGGAGCCAGGGCACGGATAGAACTGGTTACTAGTTTTTCTGGGGAAGATACCCTATTTACGCGGATTCAAGCAAACAACATTCTTAATCCCGAACTTGGGACACCGGAAGGTTCTTTGTTTTTCGCTGGTGATGACGGCAGCATGAATGCAGTCATTGATGCTTTATGGTACAAATTTCCTCTGAGTAAAAGTACGGAAGTAATTGCGATCGCCAATGCTGGTGCTGCTGATGATATAACTAGCACAATCAATATCTTCGATGGTGATGGGGCATTTGGAGCGTTGTCAACCTTTGGTACTCGCAACCCAATTTACTATCAAATGGATGGCGCAGGCTTAGGGATAACCCAAAATTTTGGGGATAAATTGTCTCTGAGTTTAGGATATTTAGCTGGTGAGTCGAATAATCCGGCACCAAAATCTGGTTTAACCGATGGCGCTTACGGAGCTTTAGCCCAATTAACCTTTAAACCGAGCGATCGCATTTCAGTAGGTTTGACCTACATTAATTCTTATAAGCAAGAACTTGGTGCTGGTAGCTCGCGAGCAAATCCAATTTCTAGATTGAGTACATTCGACTTTGATGGCAATGGTGAAGAAGATGCTTTAGATGTACCCTTCTCCAGTAACTCCTATGGTTTACAGGCTTCCTTGGGTATCAGTAATAATATTGTTTTAGGTGGTTGGGTGGGATACACAAATTCCCGTAACGTTTCCACTAAAGGTGGATTGGTTGAACGTGGTAGCCTGGATATTTGGAATTGGGCAGTAACTCTCGGTTTCCCTGACTTGGGTAAAAAAGGTAACTTGGCTGGTGTCATTGTAGGGATGGAGCCAAAAGTCACAGGTTCTAGTATTGATGGATATGGTAAAGACCGAGATACTTCCTACCACATCGAAGCTTTCTACCAATACAAAGTCTCCGATAACATTACCATTACCCCTGGTATCATTTGGCTAACAGCACCCGACCACAATCAGAATAACGATGCTGTTGTCATTGGTGCATTACGGACTACGTTTAGCTTCTAGTTCCACGAAGTAGGAAGCTATCGCAATTGTAAAAAATGGTGAGAGTGGGGGAAACCCCACAAACAAACTAATGGGGGGAGGGGAAGACAAGGGTAGAAATATCACTTTTTCTTTTCCTTGTTCTCCTTGTTTCCCTAGCTACTAATTTGTTGTGATTGCTGTTGAGAGCGTTGTTCGCGTTTTTTGCGATCGGCTGCTACCATATCCGCCATGACTACCATTGCTTGCGCCATTTTGTCTAGGTTTGAGCGGTACAATTCCAAATCTTTGTTGAGTTTATCATCAGAGATATGCAAACCTTGAGCGATCGCATTAAAGGTGTCGGTACGTTGTTTTTCGTCTTTTACCAATTCCGGATCAGCTGCCTCAATTAATGAAAATAAACCGATCGCAAACAACCTGCTGTATTTAAATTTGGGATTGTTGGCAATAGTGTGTAATTCCGATTGCAATTGTCCATCCCGCTCTAGAGGCTGGGTTTGACTCAGCCAGGCAACTAAGTCTTTGACAGGAAGACTTTTGGCAATTTCTTGCAATCTGTGAGCATCTTGCTGATACTGTTCGGGATTTGTTTCGATTGACTGACAAAGGGCGTTAAAAATTGAGGCTTTATCGGTTTCGGGTTGATAACCCTGCATAAAGCGGTCAAACGCAGTGACTACGCCCAAACCATAAATTGAATTGTAGCTAAAATCAACATTCACAGATAGTAGATGCATTTCTACCATCATTTCTTCTGTAACCCGACGATAAATAGTGTTAACCGGACGGGTGTGAAGGGCGTAGAAAGTTTTTTTTGTATCGGAAACAGTACGGACGTTATTCACAAAAATAATTCTAAGGGCGACTGGTATTCATTTTCTATTGTGCTGGCAAGTTGGCGAAGTTGCACTTGCTAAGTTTCAATTAGTGATGAAACTTGATAACTTACCTAACAATTTAGGATAATTATAGCTACAACAATTTTCAGCAAATTTTTTTGCTTTGGCAAAAAAACGAGATTTTGATTACTAGCCATAAGCAACTAAACTTAATAATACATCACAATATGCATCTTTCGCAGCAGCTACTATCCTTCGCCAACTACCTTGCAGGTGAATTTGATAATCGCGAACAGGCACTCGATAACCCTGTCTGGTATGTTCACTTGCGTTTATGGCAAATTCCCCTACCTATATTTTCCGAAGATAGCCTGACAATATTCGCCGAACAAGCAAATATACTCAAACTTGATCAACCCTACCGCCAGCGCATCATGCGACTGCGAGAAAATAATCATCCCGAAGCGCCATTACAAGTTCAATACTATATGCCAAAAGACCCACTTTCATTAGCTGGTGGAGGTTATAACCCAAGTTTATTAAAACACCTCTCACCAGAACAATTAGAATTACTACCAGGTTGCATTTTAAACGTTTCTGTTCGTGAACTGGCTACAAATCACTACCATTTTTTGGCTACGCCACCACCTCAAGCCTGTTGCACTTTCACTTACCAGGGGGACACAATCCAAGTCTCATTAGGGTTGGAAGTGACTCAAGAAGAATTAAAAACTTATGATAAAGGAATAGACCCAAATTCGGGAAAAGCTACTTGGGGAGCGATTTTAGGACCATATCGCTACACCAAGAGAAAGCAATTTAACTTTTAGTTAAACTTTTTGTCAAAAGAAGTTGTGAGCTTGTGGACTTGAATCAACAAAATTAAGGTTTGATGGAAATATTTGCAAAATTGGCAATTTTGTAGAGATCGCACACAGGTGGTACTTAGACTAAACTGCGAGGTACACCCTCTAAAGCCTCCTCTTCTGTCTCGAATATTTCAAATACAGTATCCATCATTGTCACCTCAAAAACTAACTTGGCTTCTGGATGAACATTACAGATTCGGAAACTACCTTTAACTTTATCAGCGTCCCGCATTCCTGCAACCAAGGAAGTTAAACCCGAACTATCAATAAAGTTAACTTGACCGAGATTGACGACTACATGACGACTCAGCTTAGAAATACATTCTTGTAACTTTAAGCGAAATTGCCAAGCTGTGGTAATGTCCAAACGACCTAATGGTGTCAGCACGATTACATCATTACCATCTTGGATGGCATAAATTTTTTGGTCAATGTGTATCATCACAGAATCCCCCCTTACCCTCTTAAGCTACTGAAGTTTGCATATAACTGATTGATTTTTGATAGCTACTAGCCATCAAAAAAAATACTTCACTAGTATTTTTTATAACCTGTATTTTTGACAGCATCCAGTTTTTCTAATTTATTTACTCACAATCCGTATAAATTTTACCCAATCTCCAAAAGATTTAGAAATATTTAGACACATTGAAGCTGTAGCCTGCAAAAACAAGCTACAGCTATTAATTCTGGTTTATACCCAGGGATTTTAGGTCTGACTTGGCGACCAGTTTGCCCAATCTTGGGGTTTGAGGAAGGTTTCGTATAGTTCGGCTTCGGGGGTATTAGGTTCGGGTTGGTACCCATATTCCCAACGTACCAAAGGAGGTAACGACATTAGGATTGATTCAGTCCGACCATTGGTTTGCAAGCCAAAAATTGTACCTCGGTCGTAAACCAGATTAAACTCAACATAACGACCACGACGATAAAGTTGGAAATTTCTTTCGCGATCGCCATACTCGATATTGCGTCGTTTTTCAACTATTGGCTCGTATGCAGGCAAAAATGCCCGACCACAATCTTGAATAAAAGCAAACAACTCTTCCCAACCGCGAGGTTCGATCGCTCCGAGTTTCTGACTATAGGTAGCAGCTTCACTATCAATACTGTAAGTTGGCGAAACGCTGTTATGGGCAGTTGGATACAATTCTCCTTGACCATTTTGATAATCAAAGAATAAACCACCAATTCCCCTTGTTTCTCCCCGGTGTTTTAAATAAAAGTATTCGTCACACCAACGCTTAAATACTGGGTAATATTCTGAATGATTTTTATCGCAGGCTTGTTTAAAAGTTTTATGAAAATGACTTGCATCTTCTGCAAAAGGATAGTAGGGAGTTAAGTCGGCACCACCACCAAACCACCAGACTGGACCCGCTTCAAAATAGCGATAATTCAAATGCACCGTGGGTATGTAGGGATTGCGTGGGTGTAACACCATTGATGTTCCCGTCGCATAAAAACGATGACCCGTTGCTTCTGGGCGCTGCACCAGAATCGATGGAGGCAAATGGTCGCCCCAAACTTCCGAAAAATTCACCCCAGCTTGCTCAAAGATTGCTCCATCACGTAAAACACGCGATCGCCCACCACCACCTTCAGGACGTTCCCAGCTATCTTCTTGAAATTTACCCGCACCGTCAACAACTTCCAAACTCTGAGTAATTTCGTCTTGTAACTGACGCATGAAAGCGCTGACTCGCTCTTTGGCATTTGCTGGTGGTAAAAATTTTGATGGTGCTTCTTCTTGCACAGTGGGGGATTGCGAGTTAATCAACATAAATTCCAGAACCTAAATTACAGTTTCCACCAATAAGGTTGTTAATCCGTTACGCAGGTGCAGCAGACGCGAAATCGTCATCAGCCACCCCACTTTGACCTCAATGTGTACAACCCAAACATTGACACACACAAAAAATAGTCGGTAAAAGCTATTTTCCCTTAAATTGTGTACGCACTTGTATACGATTTATTATTTTTAAACTTGCTTGCATGAAGGTTTAGTGATAAATATTTTAATTTTTCGGCAAAATCACTAATTTCCTCGACAATTTTAGCCCTATTCCTGGGTTGAGCTAATTCCTCTCAATCCTCTTATATCAGTGCTTCTAGCGGTCAGAGGGTTGGCTTGAACGATAAATCTGTAGCCATACTAAAGCTGCATTTACCCTATCTGGAAAGCCATTACTCACCATGAAGATGCTCGATGTAAAAATATACAAAATGAAACAAAAGTAAGAATTACTTAATTAATATTTGCAACGGGAATGGGAAGCAATTGTGATTGGGGTCAGTTCAGAGTTGAAAGAGCGAGATTGCAGAAGGTAGCACGGACGCTAATAGTAGATTACAAACATCTTTCCAGGAATCCCATATATTTTTAGCTTTTCACCCATCCAAAGCCCATCTGTTTGAGATAATCTGTAGACTTAGTTAGTAAAAATCTATATCCAGAATCATCCCTATCATCAAAATAATTAACATTTCCAACCAAAGGAGGAAGATGTCAAGATTTAAACAGCCTACTTTACGATCAAGAGACCTGTTTCTCAGCTTTCTACAAGCAAAATATTATAGTTTCTAGATCAATTTTAGATACATAATTTTAGCTTGCCAGAAATTATAGTGATTCCCAAAAACAATAAATGTAATACAGTCAGTTTCAAATTGTCGGAAGTACAGACAACAGAATAAACTCACAGATGCATGGTGGGAGGAAGCATACTTCACTCAAATAAAAACGCTGTATTGTTGATTCAACCAAAGTAGCCAAAAATAGTAGCCAAAAGTGTGTAGTGAGGGGGTTTGCGAAAATGCATAATTGTTTGTCCAAATTCATCCAGCGCAAAAGTCGTCGTGTTTGCGTTTCTCTGGTGCGAACCTATCGCGAAATTAGTTCCGCTTCAGTCGATGAACTTTGGCAAAAAGTAGTGGACATTGCGGATGTTTCTTGGCATCCCTTATTAAAAAGTACAAATGTTCCCTATGGTTTAGTACCAAAACCAGGATTAATATATCAAGCGGTAACACGGCTGTCACCAATTCCGATTCGGATATTTGTGGAGCGAGTAAATCCGAGAGAATTACTCAGTATTCGTATATTAGCAATTCCTGGTATAGAAGAGCGCATTATTTACAAAGTCGAATCAACGGTATGTGGTACCTGTTTATCCTACTCAGTCACTCTCAAAGGTTGGTTATCGCCAATTATCTGGTTATTATCGCGCCCGTACGCCGATCGCGTGGCACGTGCTTTAGTTGACGCAGTCGAAGAAACAGCCTTGAAAGCGGTATCTCGAAAAAGAAAATCCTTAAAAGATGGTTGTTTTGATTTTTAAGATTGACTAGTAACTGCTGGGGAATGGTTAGTGATTAACAAGTATTGATTGTGACAAATGTTCCTGACTAAGAACCCATACTCAATGACTAACCAGCAAATATAGTAATGTGCGATCGCTCGGAATCAGTCTCAAACCAAGCCGCAAACAGTTTAAGATGCAAATAGTGAAAAATTGCTGGAATGTAAACAAATCTTGCGGCAGTAAGATTGAAAACACTTATGAATAAAATTTTAGATTCTCAGTCGGTTCTCGAAGTTTTGCGACCAGTACAAGACCCCGAACTCCGCAAAAGTCTTGTGGAACTAAACATGATTCGCAACGTCCAAATAGATGACGGTGGCAATGTTAGCTTTACCTTAGTGCTAACAACTCCCGCTTGTCCGTTGCGCGAATTTATCGTTGAGGATTGCCAAAAAGCTGTAAAAACGCTACCAGGAGTAACTAATGTTGCTGTTGAAGTAACTGCGGAAACCCCACAGCAAAAGAGTGTTCCTGACCGCACCGGAGTTCCTGGAGTTAAAAATATTCTGGCAGTTTCTAGCGGTAAAGGTGGAGTCGGGAAAAGCACTGTTGCAGTCAACATTGCCGTCGCCCTCGCTCAGACAGGTGCGAAAGTTGGCTTGCTCGATGCCGATATTTATGGTCCCAACGACCCGACAATGCTCGGTTTATCCGACGCGCAACTTGTAGTTCACTCTAGCCCCAATGGCGAAATTTTAGAACCTGCCTTTAATCACGGTGTCAAATTAGTCTCAATGGCTTTTTTGATTGACAAAGACCAACCTGTAATTTGGCGTGGTCCGATGTTGAACGGGATTATTCGCAAATTTTTATACCAAGTAGACTGGGGAGAACTGGACTATTTAATCGTGGACATGCCTCCGGGAACGGGTGATGCTCAGTTAACTTTGACACAAGCAGTACCCATGGCAGGCGCAGTGATTGTAACTACACCACAAACAGTTTCCCTGTTAGATTCACGTAAAGGGTTGCGGATGTTCCAACAATTAAACGTGCCCGTCTTGGGAATAGTGGAAAATATGAGCTACTTTATTCCCCCTGACATGCCCGAAAAACAATACGATATCTTTGGTTCCGGAGGTGGTGCTAAGACCGCCCAGGAGTTAGGAGTAACATTGCTGGGAACTATACCCCTAGAAATATCTACGCGGATTGGTGGTGATAATGGTGTACCAATTGTAGTTGCAGACCCCGACTCTGCCAGTGCCAAAGCATTACGTGCGATCGCTCTCAATCTCGCTGGTAAAGTATCGGTTGCAGCGTTAGTCTAAAAATCAATTTTTCATTCTGGTTCTCAGGTGATACCTGGGAATACAGATTTTAGTGATGGCTAATTGGTGATAGCTAAATTTAATATATATAAAGCTCAAGTCTAAAATCGCACAATGTTATTAAAAAAGGCTTCGCGCCCCAATTCACGTTGGAATTACTGGCTTAAACCCTGGCAACAGGTTGATTGGTTATTATTTTTCTTAATCGTCGGGATTAGCTTCTTCGGCGGAATTATGATTCGGAGTACGGAGTTAGCCCAAGGATTAGTTGACTGGTGGTGGCATTTGCTGGTTGCTGGAATTGGTACTGTGATTGCCTTGGTGCTAGCCCGGATTCGCTACGAAAATTTCCTGCAATTCCACTGGTTTACCTATGGTTTGACTAACTTTAGTTTAATTGCCGTCATGCTCATTGGTAGTAAAGCCAAAGGGGCACAAAGGTGGATTAGCATCCTGGGGTTTAACGTGCAGCCATCGGAGTTTGCCAAAATCTTCATGATTATTACCTTGGCAGCTTTACTCCATAAAACAACAGCCTCCACTCTACCTGCGGTGTTTCGAGTATTGGCTTTTACGGTAGTTCCTTGGGCATTGGTATTTTTACAACCAGATTTGGCAACATCGCTAGTATTTGGGGCGATCGTTTTGGGAATGTTGTATTGGGCAAATGCCAATCCTGGTTGGTTGGTGCTGCTGATATCACCAATTATCGCTGCCATTTTATTTAGTATTCAATGGCCCTTTACTATTGCCTTTACCAAATATTTAGTTTTTGGTCCTTTAGGTTTAATTTGGGCAGTGGCAATGGGTATTGTCGGCTGGCAAACTTTACCTTGGCGGCGATATGGTTTGAGTGCGATTGGTGCTTGGGCACTGAATATGTTGGGCGGTGAAATTAGTATTTTCCTTTGGGATAACTTAAAGCCCTATCAAAAAAACCGACTCACATCATTCCTGAATCCCGATACTGATTTACTAGGAACCGGATATCACCAATATCAGTCAAGAATTGCAATCGGTGCTGGAGAATGGTTTGGCTGGGGTTTAAATAAAGGTCCAATGACGCAATTAAACTTCGTTCCCGAACAGCATACAGATTTTATCTTTTCCTCAGTTGGTGAAGAATTTGGCTTTATTGGTTGCTTGGTATTGCTGTTTGTGTTTGCTGTAGTCTGTCTACGACTGTTACATATTGCCCAAAATGCCAAAGATAATTTTGGTTCGCTCCTCGCAATTGGCGTGTTGTCAATGATTGTGTTCCAAGTAATTGTCAACGTTGGCATGAATGTGGGACTAGCACCCGTTGCAGGTATTCCTTTGCCGTGGATGAGTTATGGGCGATCGGCGATGCTAACTAACTTCATTTCCTTAGGGATTGTTGAATCTGTTGCCAATTATCGCAATCGCAAGAAATATTGGTCTTAGGGATGATGACTAATTACCCTTTACCTTAATGCCAAGAGATTACTAACAAGTATTAAGCTAGAGAAAAGGAAACTTATAAAGGTTCAAACCATGATTTTACCTGGAGCTACAGTTCGTGTCAAAAATCCCGCCGATACCTACTACCGCTTTGAAGGACTTGTCCAACGGGTGAGTGATGGCAAAGTTGCAGTCTTGTTTGAAGGCGGCAATTGGGATAAATTAATTACTTTCCGCCTATCGGAATTAGAAGCTGTTGAAGCGGCAACACGCAAAAAAGGTAAATAAATTTTAGTAACAAGTTAGGAGTTAGGAGTCAATGATTTCTGGACTCACAACTCATAACTCACAACTCTTAACTTCGATAGTTATGCGCCTTCCTTTACCACAGTTTGATAGTCGCGATCGCCATCCTCATCACATTGCAGAGGTGATTGAGACTGCAACCAGCGAGTTTTTAGCTCAATGTCTCGAGCCCGATGACTTGAGCTTTCCCTCAATGCCCCCTTTCGGTAGCTGGATCCAGTCACAAGATGAGGAATCAGGCAACCAAGTTTATGCGGTAGTCTACCACGCTACGACTTCACCCATTGACTCTGTACACCGAGCAAGAGCTTTGGGAATGTCACTTGCTGACTTACGCGAAGAACAACCCCAAATCTTTGCAATGCTCAAAACTGAATTTCGGGCTGCTATTGTCGGATTTGAGACATCAGCCAGTCATGCCTCTTTCCCCAATAAAATGTATCAATATCTACCACCACGTCCACCGCAAATTCACCAAGCAGTTTATCGGTGCGAAGCCAAAAACATAGTTAAGTTTACGGAGGAACTAGATTTTTTACGTACTTTACTTTCTCTCAGTAGCGCCCCCGTTGAGTCATTGATTGCAGCAGCAATCCGTGAAGTCTACCAACTACGTCAAGCTGACCGCGATTGGCTTATCCAAGCCGGGAGAACTTTGAGTATACTTTTAAAAGATGATTATGACCGCCTGCGGTTTATACTGAGTCAAATTCACCCATAGGTAGTAAATTCTCCTAAAGAATACATAGATATATCATCAAGATTAATTGTTAGTATTTTTGTATTATATTTTTATATTTTTGTTCAGAATGACGATTTTTCCCAAGTAAAGTGGCGTAAAGTCCAGTGCTTCTACACGTCTTATAGCTTTTTGCCCAGTCGTGCCCCAATGTCCCCCCCCAACCTACCTATGGAACTTATCTCTCACGTACTTGCTTTAGAGCCAACAGCAAACGTTCTCAGCAAAGAGCCAATTGTTCCCTTGGCGATTTTACTGGTAGTCATATTAGTTGTACCAACAATATTTGCAAGATTACGACTACCGGGAATGGTGGGTTTATTAATCGCAGGGGTAATACTCGGACCACGTGGATGGAATCTACTAAATTCCGATTTGGTGATGATGAAAGTGCTATCGGAGATTGGTTTAGTTTATTTGATGTTCGTTGCTGGACTGGAAATAGATATTAATCAGTTTCGTCACACCACGAATCGTTCCTTGGGTTTTGGGAGTTTTACATTTGGAGTTCCTCTCATTGTTGGTACTTTCGTGGGACGGATGTTTGGGTTTGATTGGAATGCCGCAATATTAATTGGCTCTTTATTTGCTTCCCATACGTTACTGGCATATCCAATTATTAATCGTCTGGGGGTGGTGAATAACGAGGCTGTAATAGTCACAATCGGCGCTACTGTTTTTACTGATATCAGTGCATTATTGTTGCTCGCAGTTTGTATCGCTGTGCACACAGCCCACTTAAATCCTTCCAGTTTAATGATTCTATTAGGCTGTTTGACAATATACGCAACAGTAGTATTAGTTGGGTTCGATTGGGCTGGGAAGGAATTTTTGAGAAGATCAGGAGAAGAGGAAGGGAATCAATTTTTGTTTGTGCTTTTGGCTGTTTTTCTAGCTGCTGTGGGGGCACAATTAATTGGCATAGAGAAAATTGTTGGAGCTTTTTTGGCGGGATTGGCAGTCAATGAAACCTTAGGGGAAGGACCAGTTAAAGAAAAGGTCGTATTTGTTGGTAATGTTTTATTTATCCCCATTTTCTTTGTGAATTTAGGATTGTTAGTTAATCTCACTGCACTTACCCGAAATATCAGCGCCTTGCAATTAACTTTGTTTATTGTTGCCGGATTGGTACTGAGTAAATTCATCGCAGCATTATTGGCAAAATTAATTTATCACTACAACTGGCAGGAAGTGATGACAATGTGGTCACTTTCAATACCGCAAGTGGGAGCCACATTAGCCGCAACCTTGGTTGGATATCGAACTGGTTTAGTCTCAGAAACTTTACTCACAAGCATTATTATCTTAATGCTGGTGACTTCGACTTTAGGACCTTTGATTACTAGTCGGGTTGCAGTCGGTTTAAATTCATCGCTGACTCAAATCCCCACCTCCGTCAAGTCAGTGTTATATCCATCACTAAGTCCAGGCAAAAATCAATATACAATTGTCGTACCCATCTATAATCCTCAAACCCAGCAATATTTAATTGAAATGGCAGCATTGCTGGCAAAACAAGGAAACGGTAAAATTATACCTCTGGCGATCGCCACTGCTGCGGCACATATGGACGCACCGCAGTTAGAAGCATCACTACAGCGTAGTGAGCGACTATTAATCAAAGCTAATGCATTGTCAAGAGTATTAAGTGTCAATTCTGAGTCATTGTTGCGTATCGATGATGCTTTTGCCCCAGGAATATGTCGAGCAGCACGGGAGCAACGAGCCAGCTTAATTGTCATGGGATGGGGAAAACGCACGGGATTGTGGGCAAGATTATTTGGTAATGTTATTGATAGTGTGCTTTGGTCATCCCACTGTCCAGTCGCTGTCACCAGACTCGTGGAATCTCCGAAGAAAATCCAGCGTATTTTAGTACCCATAGAAAACTTAACGTCACCAACGTTGCAACCTGTACATTTTGCCCAAATTCTTGCAGAGGCGAATCAAGCACAGGTGACAGTGTTAAATGTCTGCGAACGACGCACCAGTTCGAGTAAAATCGCTGCTAAACGTTCTCAACTCAGGTTATTAGTATCAAAATTAGCACCATTAAATCCACCAGATATTCAAATCATCGCCCACGACAACGTCACTCAAGCAATTCTGCAAGCCGCAAGACTTTACGATCTAGTTGTGTTACCCTTCATTCGCAACAGAACCATACCAGGTGGCTTGGCAATTAGCGATGTGACAACCCAACTTGCCAGACAACTGAGTTGTTCTATAGTTATGCTGGGAGAACCCCAACGCGGACAACCTGTAGCCCTGGCGACTGGAGTTGCAAATACTACTGCTATTGTTTAAGTACAATATCTTCCCAAAACTATTCACCTTGGGAATAAGGTGATTTGCGAAAAAGAAATGTTTCTCCGCCTATATACATCAAATTTAACAATATTTATTACGTATTTTCCTTATTTGTAAACCACTTTTTGGTATTGATACCACGATTTCAGCATGTAGTTTAAAAAATTCCTAAAGTTTAAAGATTTTGTAAATCTTTAAAATAACTTCATATTGGGTCAACAATAATTTGTTATTTTGCTAATGGCATTTACCAAAACTCAATAGTGACCGTGTAGCTAAAATAGTAAGTGTTTGTTTACTATTTCCAAAAAGTTACTGGCAAAGTATATTTTTGATGAATTTTTGATTGAAGGCTGGGTACTCTAGTAACAAGCGCAACTGCGATTGCAAATATCTCTAAACGTAGGAAAAGTATGAGAATTTTGGTGACGGGCGGAGCTGGGTTTCTTGGTTCCCATCTTATCGATAGATTAATGACTGCTGGACATGAAGTCATTTGTTTGGATAACTTTTATACGGGTAACAAGCGCAATATCCTGCAATGGATAGGTCATCCGTACTTTGAACTCATCCGCCACGACATCACAGAGCCGATTCGCTTAGAAGTTGACCAAATATACCATTTAGCTTGCCCAGCATCCCCCGTACATTATCAGTACAACCCGGTAAAAACGGTGAAGACAAATGTTATGGGAACCCTAAACATGTTGGGCTTGGCAAAGCGTGTCAAAGCAAGATTCTTTTTAGCATCTACTAGTGAAGTATATGGCGACCCGGATATTCATCCCCAGCATGAAGAATATCGGGGTAATGTCAATCCAATTGGCTTGCGGGCTTGCTATGACGAAGGTAAGCGGATTGCTGAAACTTTGGCATTTGATTATTATCGCCAGAACAAAGTAGATATTAGGGTGGTTCGCATTTTTAATACTTACGGTCCGCGAATGCTGGAAAATGATGGTCGGGTCGTCAGTAATTTTATTGTTCAGGCTTTGCAGGGTAAACCCCTAACTGTATATGGAGATGGTTCGCAAACCCGTAGTTTTTGCTACGCTTCCGACTTAATCGAAGGATTTATTCGATTAATGAATAGCGATTACGTTGGTCCTGTCAATATTGGTAATCCTGGTGAGTATACGATTTTGCAACTGGCAGAAGCTGTGAGAGATATGGTGAATCCGGGTGCAGAGATTAATTTTGAACCTCTGCCTGCTGATGATCCTCGTCGTCGCCGCCCCGATATCACCAAAGCCAAAACATTGTTAAATTGGGAACCTACTATTCCTTTACGAGAAGGATTAAAACTGACCATCGAAGATTTCCGCGATCGCATGAACAAGAATACTGATTCGGCAATTCTTAGCAGTCGCAGTTAGTAAAGACCTGTCGCTGGGAATCATAATATTGGCGATTGAACAGGTGACAAATCTCTTGATGATTTGTCTGATTTGATACTACCCCTTTTGTAGAGCGAGGATTGGAACGAATGCGTGTTTGTGTAATTGGAACTGGTTATGTTGGCTTGGTAACAGGTGCTTGCTTGGCACATATTGGACATGATGTTATTTGTATTGATAACAACGAAGAAAAAGTCAAAATCATGAAAGCTGGGCAGTCGCCGATTTTCGAGCCGGGACTATCAGAAATCATGCAGTCGGCAATTCAATCGGGAAAAATTGAATTTTCGACTGATATTGCTGCGGGTGTTGCCCACGGCGAAATCTTATTTATTGCGGTGGGAACTCCACCACTACCTACAGGTGAAAGCGATACACGTTATGTTGAAGCTGTTGCTCGTAGTATTGGTGCCAATCTTAAGGGTGGTTATAAAGTTATTGTGAATAAATCGACAGTACCCATCGGTTCCGGTGACTGGGTGCGGATGATTGTACTGGATGGTATTGCTGAACGCCAAAAACAATTGGTGACAGCAGGTAGTGCCCCCGCAGAACGTTTACCTGAATCCCCTGAATTTGATGTCGTCAGTAACCCCGAATTCTTACGTGAAGGTTCGGCTGTATATGATACATTTAATCCCGATCGCATTGTCTTGGGTGGCAATAGCAAAAGAGCGATCGCATTAATGCAGGAATTATATGCACCGATTGTTGAGCGCCAGTTTGCGGAAGATAAATCTTTACCTGCTGTACCTGTACTGGCAACTGATCTGAGTTCGGCAGAAATGATTAAATATGCCGCTAATGCTTTCTTAGCAACCAAGATCAGTTTTATTAACGAAGTTGCTAACATTTGCGATCGTGTTGGTGCTGATGTCACTCAAGTGGCTAAAGGTATTGGCTTGGATTCCCGTATTGGTGGCAAATTCCTCAATGCTGGTATTGGCTGGGGTGGTTCCTGCTTTCCCAAAGATGTATCTGCGTTGGTACATACAGCCGATGACTACGGTTATGAAGCGCAATTACTCAAAGCAGCTGTTAGTGTTAACGAACGTCAGCGCTTAATTGCTCTGGAAAAACTTCAGCAAGCATTGAAAATTCTCAAGGGTAAAACTGTTGGTTTATTGGGTTTAACCTTTAAACCAGATACCGACGATTTACGCGATGCACCTGCACTGAATCTCATTGAACAACTTAACCGTTTGGGTGCAAAAGTCAAAGCATACGACCCCATTATCTCCCAAACTGGAATGCGCCACGGTCTTTCTGGTGTGTTGGTGGAAACTGATGCTGAACGTTTGGCTGATGGTTGTGATGCTTTGGTATTAGTCACCGAGTGGGATCAGTTCAAAAACCTAGATTATGCAAAAATGGCTCAATTTATGAGCCATCCTGTAATTATTGATGGTCGTAACTTCCTGAATCCTGAAACAATGCAAAAAGCTGGCTTCCAATATATTGGGGTTGGTCGATAGTCAATAATGTGGGGGCGCGATACATCGCGTCCGTTAGCTAACTAGTTAAGAAATATAACAACGTCATGCCGCTAATTTTTTGATTGGCGGCATTATTCATCACTTAAAAAAATTAACAATATACTATTCGTCGAACTCACGTTAGTTTACTTCCCGGAGGGGCACTCAATGTTAGATGCTAAGGAAATTAGCCGACTTATCTAAGTTCGATACAGTCATATTTTTCACAATCGCTAAATTTAGATTCCCAGCTTTAATTAAAGTATCGCTACCTTGTTGTGTAAATGTGAGCGAAGCATATCCCCAACCACCAGCACAACCAAATATATCTTCCCCAAGTGTAAAATCTTGAATGGTATCTGTACCTTGGTCAGTTGCATTCAAAACAAAAGTATCATTACCAGCACCACCCCAAATGGTGTCATTACCAGCACCACCCCAAATGGTGTCATTACCATCATTGCCATACAACGTGTCATTACCCCAACCACCATAAATGGTGTCATCGCCAGCATTACCTTGAATAATGTCATCAAACGTAAAGCCATTTACTAACGCATAACTTGGCATATTGGGCAAATCACCGTAGAGAATATCATTTCCTGCTCCACCAATAATGCGGTCATTACCCAAACCACCATAGATAGTATCATCACCAGCTAAACCATCAATGCGATCGCTCCCATCGGTTCCCATGAGAATATCAGGATTAGGTGTAGGAAGTGCAATATTGTTATTTGTCGGATTGGTTGTGACAAAATTAATAGCACCACTAGTAACCGTTATTTTAAAGGTTTTGGCTTGCGAAATTCCACCCTCACTATCTCCGGCTTGAACCTGAAAATCTATGGTTTTACTACCATTACCAGTAATATTGCTCGCTAAAGTGTAAGTTAAGTCACCATTGGTATTAATTGTTGGAGTTTCGGTAAAGAAACTAGAGTCTGATGGGTTGACTAAGCTAACCATATATCCAGTATTAGTTTGTGTTTCGTTTACACCAGGGTTAAAATTGTAAGCCCAACCTTGGATAGTTCTTGTCACTATTTGACCAGAAATTGCTCTGACGCTTTGATTTCCACCAATAGAGAAAGTAGGAGCATCGTTAATGGGATTCACATTGATTGATATTGCTTTTGGGGTACTTGGAGTTACCCCATCAGTAGCAGTAATCGAGAGAGTGTCATTACCAAAAAAGTCTTGATTGCCTTTATAAACAAGTCCGTTCGTCGCAGCCAAGGTAGTATTGATTTGGCTCAGAGTACCTGTTAGCGTGACATTATTTGTACCATTGTTAATAATATTACCTGCTGTAACACCACCGGAAACGGTACTATTTAGTGTTAAATTTCCTTGAGAAGCCAATAAAGTTACAGAAATATCACTACTTCCCGCATCTACATCGTCAATACGGAGGTTGGGAATTACAAAAGATTCATCTTCATTAACTGATACAGCAGAAAGTGTATCGTAAGTAGTAACAGCCACCTTTCCTAAATCAATATTTGCTCTCGCAGAAGGTGTATTATCGCCAAAAAAGATAAAGTTTGGGTTTTCGTAAACATCAAGTAGTCCATTGGGAACAGCACTATAATCCCGTAATTTACCACTGAGGATAGCATTACCATTGGCAAACAAAGTATAAGTATCACCTAGCACCGTCAAGTCATAGCTAACTAAACTAGTGGTGGTATAACTTACACCTTCAGCTTGAGTAAAGAGAGTACGATAATTGCTGGCTGGGGCTGTATCTGGTTCTAGAGAAGGGTTTTTTTGCGTAGTACCATCATCTTGTGCCCAAATCCGGTCTTTCCAGAAACCAAGTTCAATACCATATTTACCATCACTGCTGATAGCAATAACACTAAATCCTGCCCTATCATCCTTACCATCGTTATTTTTGTTAGCCGTTGTAGTTCGTGCTTCATCTGTAACTTTGGCACTGAAACTGATGGTATAACCTGTTGTGCGATCGAGTACAAATGAAGAAGAATTAGTTGTTCCCAAGTAGTTAGAAAATCCTGCCTGGAAGTTAAAATCTGCTGATGTATTTAAGGTTGTAACACCACCACTAATAGTTGTCACGCCCGATCCAAAGTATTTTAAATCTTGGTTTTGCGGTAGTGTTCCTAAAGCCCCATCGTACAAAATTGTGGTTGTACCAACAAGAGGTGCATCATTATTACTTGCGACTTGAATTGTCTTTGTAACTGTTGTACTAATACCACCACTACCATCATTCAAAATAAATTCAAGAGTGCGGTTAGGTGTTAAAGGATTTTGAGAAGTATTTGTATAAGTAATATTACGTAATAAAGCCTGAGTTGCTTCCGGAGTTGCATTAGCGTTTAGGTTAATGACTAAATTTTCAGTTCCGATACCACCACTGAAGCTAGCAATCTTGTCACTACCGTAGTAAATTTCCTTACCATCAAGATTGATTTGACTTGTTCCAGTACCCTCGTTGCGAATACCTAAACGGTCATCAGCAGTACCACCCGCAGTAAAACGAACGATAAGTTTACCAGCACTAAAATTAGGCGAATCAGTATCTGTAACTGTGGCGTTAGCATCAAGAATTATATTTTCAAGCTGATTTCCGGTATTTTCCACATAAGAAATAGTTGCCGCACCAGGTAAAGTCACAACTGGAGGATTACTATTACTTTCAACAGGAGTATAAGTCAGTTGAAAATCATCAATCCCAAAGCTATCTCGACTACCACTACCTGTACTTGCAGATAGTGCAGATATTCTGATTTGAACTTGATTTGACTGGTTGTTAATATCAGTGCCGAAATTTGAAAAATTTAAAGTCGAAGAGCCAAATGTACCTGGGTCTGAATAAGTTCCAAGAATATTGAAACTGTCAGAATTTCCAATTCGATAATCAATTGTCCAAGTTGTAGAACGATCTTGAACACTCAGCATCTGAGCTTTGAAAGAAAGCCCAAAATTCTGGAATCCAATTGTATTATCAAGAGTTAACACAAAGGATGCTCCAGGGTCTCCAAAACTACCTGTCTGACGGATACCTAATGCTCTGTCTGTAGCTGAATTTTGAACTGATGGTGAAGAATTTGATGTAAGACCACTGTCATTTGCTGCAAAATTTTTAAAAGCACCTGCTGTGTCTGCCCAAGTCACAGTTGCCGTTGTCCAACTACCTAGAGTTCCAACAGTTGTAGTATTTGCACCTGTATATACCAACCAGCCAGAAGGTAGACCAGAGATAATACCATCAAAATTTTCGTCGTATTGTGTACCAGTTAAAATTATCGACATATATAAAAATTTTTCTATTATTGTGATTAAAACTAAGTAGAAATATACCTATTTTGCTAAATCAACAAATCTAAAGCGTTCATTGTGTTACTGAAATTTGATAGTGCATCTATATTTCAGCGCTTATTAAATGAAGAAAATTTATCTCTTGTTAAGATAAATAGACTTTCATAAAATTATGAAACCATTCATTTCTAATTGATTCATATCAATAAGAAGAATAGGTTTGAATTTTAGGAAAATAGATTCTTAAATTAGATTACCATTATTATATTTTATACTAATGAAAGCATCAGTATTTACACTAGGTTTGACTCAGATTCTTGTGTGAGATTATTGGACATAAATCATTTGTAAAGGCACATATTCTCGATTTTTTGGAGAAGTAGGATGTCTAAAAATACGTGATATCACTGAAAGCAAAGATTATTGATAGGAGTTAATCTATAACCGTTGCTAGTGGCTACATATTTCCATATATGCACGGATACCTATACAAAATTTATCACTTGTTACTAGGCTCTATTTTTATCCTTGTAAGTGGTACTACTTTCCCTGAAAGCGCTAAAGCAGAACCAGAACCAACTCTAGATACAAAAGTAACAAGTAGTTGTGTTGTGGAGAAAGTACAAAATGGAAAACTAGGAGTTACAAATGATAGCAAGACTCTTAGTAGTACCATATCTGGTGGAATATCTGGGATTGTCACCATCGACTGTACTGGTTCAGCTGTTGTTGCGATTGTTCAACCTGTACAAAATAGTGGTACAACAACATTTATAGATTCAGGAGATATATTATCTGCGACAGCAAAGAATGTAGAATTAGATTTAGATACTGCTAATCCTGGAAAACTTAGCAAAACTCTAACAGATAGTGAAGAAGATGGTTATTTTGGGGAGGTTAAAGTTGATATGGAAGCAAGAAAAAATAGTGGTGTAATTAGTCCTGGCACATATAACTTTACTGTTACTCTTACTGTTACTCCTCAGTGAAATTTGAATTGATTTTTTTATCTTTATTTAGGTTATATTTATTTATTTTTCTGGATTACAAATATATTTTAAAATTTGAGGAAAAGCAGATGATGGTGCAAATGCGATCGCTCTTATTTTTGCTAGTAATCATAACTATTCCTGTAGCTTGGTTGCAAAAATCAGTAGCATCTGAAACTAACAAGGTATGTACTTTCTCGGAAGGTGCTGGTGGTCAATTAGTCACCGAGGGACGAGTAATGCCAAGTAAGTTAGTTACTTTTGAAAGTGCTGGTGGTGCAGCGATTAAGATGGATGTCACTTGTAGCCAACCTGCTAAGTTGCTTGTTTCTGCTCCTATTCAGGTGGGGGGACCTGAATTTAAACCTGTGTCAGCATTTACAACGGTGACAACAGCAATGGGTGATTCGACTAAGTCTAATGAGGCTCCTTTGGCTCTACCTGCGGGAACCACTGCTTTATCAATTAATTTATATGTGGATAAGGGTAGTCGTTTGAAGGTGGGAAATTATCGGTATACTTTTAAATTTACTGTTATCGATTAGATAAATACAGCAAATTTTTGAGTATATATTTTGAAATAAATTAAAATAGATTGAAATAGATTTAATCCAGTTCAACTTTCGATTTGATTGAGAATGGTGCGTTACACTCGGCTAACAGCACCCTACTTTTTTACTACTTTTGTACTTTATTTAATCTACATTCCCAATTAACTAAACAGGCTTCCAACCTTGGATTTTCAACGCATCGCCTTCAAACTTTTTGCCTTTCAACATCCGATTCCAGTAAACCCAAGGCAAAATATGACGTTTCACCACCCACATACTGTAACGTTCCTTTCTAGGATCGAATGGGAAGGTAGACATGGGTTGGTTGGTATAATCAAATTCTGCCATGATGACTTTGCCGTACCCTGTAATCAATGGACAGCAAGTATAACCGTTGTAATGCGCTTTTAGAACTGTTGCCTCCATCAAAGCTAGCAGGTTTTCCACTAATACTGGTGCTTGTCTGCGAATTGCTGCGGCAGTTTTTGAGGTTGGTAGTGAAGAAGCATCACCTAAACTAAATACATTGCCGTAAACATGATGCTGCAAGGTATCTTTGTTCACATTTACCCAACCTTTACCAGCACCATCGGCAACCGCTAATTTACTATTTTTAATAAAATCTGGTGGACTCATGGGTGGAGTCACATGAATCATGTCGTATTTAATTACAACTTGTTCGACTCCTGCATCGGTTGTCACATCAAATACAGCTTCTTTGGTTGCCGCCCGAATTGCCCGGAGATTGTGCTTGAATTGAAGTTGAATATTTTTGCGTTCTACTACTTTGAGTAATGACTGTGCATAGGCAGGAACGGGGAAAATTGCACCAACTGCGCTACAAAACATAACATTCGTTTGGTTCCGAATCCCAGCGTTACGGAATGCGTCATCTGCTAGGTACATGATTTTTTGAGGCGCTCCTCCGCATTTGATGGGGGTTGCGGGGAAGGTAAATATGGCATTTCCACCTTTAAAGTTGCGAATTACTTCCCAAGTGTAGGCTGCATGGGCAAATGAGTAATTACTACAGACTCCATCCTTACCAATAGATTCTTGCAAACCTTCAATTAAATGCCAGTCAATTTGAATGCCGGGAGACACTATCAAATAATCGTAGTTGATGGATTTACCTTGGTTGGTAATGACGGTGTTATTATCGGGATCAAGTTTAACGGCTGATTCTTGAATCCATCTGACACCGGGGGGAATACACAGAGCCTCTGGTTTAACTGTATCTTCGATGCGAAACTGTCCTCCACCCACTAAAGTCCATGCTGGCTGGTAAAAGTGCTTGTCTGAGGGTTCGAGGATGGCAATATCTAGTTGATGATTCTTGACAAGTAGTTGTGATGCGACTGTAATTCCAGCAGCACCTCCACCGATGATGAGTATTTGATGGTGTAGCTTTTGGTTGACGGTTGAATTGTCAGTCATTGTTTAGGGGAAAGGAAGAGGGGAAGATAGGTAAATTTATGGAAAATAGCGATCGCAAGTAATTTCACTGCGAAGTAAAATAATTCCTAAGAGGAAGATTCTCCCAATTAACAATGCCTAAAACACTAAGTTTGTAATGATTCTTTAGAAAGCAAACAAAAGTACGCTTGTATTAGTTTGTATTCATATCATGTTCTGCTAATCTGATAATTAACATTTCTCCGCATCTCCGCGTCTCTAAGTCTCCGCGTCAGCAAGACTATCTTGAGCTACAGGAACAGGTGACTTACAACTCTTGCTAATCCAATCGAGAATGATGGGATTGATTTCTTCTGGACTTTCATCGTGAGGACAATGCCCAACGTTATCCAGGTTGAGAATTTCTAATTTAGTGTTGTATTGGGCAAAGATGGGTGCTAACGAAGGTGGAACAAATCTATCTTTGTTACCCCAAATTAATAACATGGGTACATTGAGGTTGGGGAGGATAGCTTTGACACTGGGACTAAAGTTGGCACCAATGCTGGCTTTAAATAAAGCTGTAAATGCCCTTACTGAACCCTTATCCTGTGCTGGAGATGCAAATATATCAATAAGTTCATCGGTAATAGCTTCGGGATTAGCATAGGCGATCGCAGCCCAACGACGCAAGACTCCCGGTTGCCGCAAGAAGTAAAATAAGGGTTTGAGAAATAATGGTGAAGCGACAAAATTCTTGATTGTTAATACCGTAGGGCGCAAAAATGGCGGTATCGCTTCCTGTTCTAAGGAGGGATCTGGTAAACTCATCATTACCAATCCTTGTACCATATCCGGATAAGCTGAGGCTGCGGTAATTGATACTAAGGAACCTAATGAATTACCAATAATCACTACTGGCTTACGAATAAATACTTTCCAAAAGTCGTATACCTGTTCCGCCCACAGATGGACGCTGTAATTTACCGGGGCTTTTTCAGATGCACCCCATCCCAACATATCCAAGGCATACACAGTATGTTGTTGGCTAAAGACTTCCAGATTTTGTCGCCAATGTCCAATGGAAGCACCAAAACCATGTAGCAAAATTATTGGTGTTGCTTCTGGATTTTGACTGGCATGACGAATATACGTGTAACGTGTTTGCCAACCTCGCCAAACCCAATCCCGTTGATTCCCGACTCTGTGCTGCCACTCTATCAGCATTTTTCGCACTTCCTGAAAATTTCCCCATGGAGGAGATTGAGGATTAAATTCTGAGTATTAATCATTTCACCTTCAATATAACAGTTGCGAGATAACAGTTGCGAGGGCAAGTAGAATAACCTGACAGACTCATACCAATTCTCCAAAAGCAAGTAACAGATAATGAGGCGAGGGTGCGGAGACGGAGAGAAAGGGAGATTTATGTGTTGCCAGATTTTAGAGAAAGCGCTATCAGATAACTCAGATATATATCACAATACTTATTCATCATCAGAGCTTGAAAAATGTCACCCCTGAGCTAGGGTGTTGACTTTGGTAGGATTTGCCCACATTTTGTTCCTACAATTTTTGTGTTGTCAACTGGTTCTCCAGGCTCTGCCTGGGAACCGATAGTCAACAGGCTACCCCTGAGCAGTGATAATTGAACAATATATTAAATATTGTAAATTAAGGTTTGCAAAGAATTTTAACATTGTGGTTTTACAAAGCACTTTTGAAAACGGCATCTCAGTGCCTATAGAAGGTGGATGTCTGCAAACACTTTTTCCATAGACTTCATCATTAAGATGCTAAAACAACCTACATTTCAACATTGCTATATATACTACAATCATTAAGTGAAATTACGGTATACAAGACACATCAATGATGGAACTGAAAGTGTTACAATAATTTAAAGTTTGCTGCTGCTGTGTAATTTAGGTTAACGATTTGAGAGAAAAACTTGGAGAGTGAGTAGAATGGCAACATAGAGCGATCGCACATTTATTGTGCAAATTCGCTACCCTATAAACATAGGTTTTTCATGTAGATTCCTAGGCAGGCATCTGCATTGCTTATCTCAGTTTTTCTTCTGAGGCGTAGTTTTCCAAATCAACCCAAACTATAAAAATAAACAGCTCCTACAAATCATACATGTCTGTGATTGAGAAAAGAAGAAACCGCGATTTGCCCCAAATTAACGAGAGGATTCGCTTCCCCAAAATTCGGGTTATTGATACGGATGGTTCCCAGTTGGGTATTTTGACACCACAAGAAGCACAAAAGCTAGCCGATGAAAACGAGTTGGACTTGGTGCTGCTGAGTGACAAAGCCGAACCTCCTGTGTGCCGAATTATGGACTATGGAAAATATAAGTTTGAGCAAGAAAAAAAGGCACGGGAAGCGAGGAAAAAGCAGCATACTGCTGACGTGAAAGAAGTCAAGATGCGCTACAAAATAGAAGAACACGATTACAACGTTCGTGTCAAGCAAGCGGAGCGCTTCTTGAAAGATGGGGACAAGGTAAAAGCCACCGTCATGTTCCGAGGTCGAGAGATTCAACATAGCGATTTGGCGGAAACCTTACTCAAGCGCATGGCTAGTGATTTAGAGTCAGTGGGTGAGGTACAGCAGATGCCGAAGAAAGAAGGTCGGAACATGATGATGCTCATCTCTCCGAAGAAATAATCAAGAAAGGGAATATGATAATGGTTAGAGAGATGCTTTGTTAATAATGTGCCAATCGGGTTATGGAATTTTCTCGCTTTTGCGGTTTATCATAACCTATCTAGCTGGTATTTTATTTGGAAGTGCGTCTCTTAACTTCTCCGAAAGACAATCGAGAAACAGAGTTAAGTTCAGTTCAATAGAGTTTCCAGTAGTAAGTCCAAAATTTAACCCTAATTAAAGAGTTTACACCAATAAAAACGCCTGTGATTGAGAAAAAACGAACCCGCGACCTACCCCAAATCAACGAACGTATTCGCTTTCCTGCGATTAGGTTAATTGATTCCGATAAAACCCAGTTGGGAATTATGTCTCCCCAAGAAGCGCTAGTTATAGCTGAGGAGAAAGGTCTGGATTTGGTATTGTTGACTGATAAGGCTGATCCTCCAGTGTGTCAGATTATCAACTATGGTAAATTTAAGTACGAGCAAGAGAAGAAAGCGCGGGAAGACCGCAAAGGGCAGAAAACCCAAGATGTCAAAGAAGTTAAGATGCGTTACAAAATAGAAGAACATGACTATAATGTGCGCGTCAAAAATGCCGAACGCTTTCTGAATGATAATGATAAAGTCAAAGTGACTGTAATGTTCCGGGGTCGGGAGATTCAGCATAGTCATTTAGCAGAAATTTTGTTGAAGCGCATGGCTGCTGATTTGGAACCCTATGGAGAGGTGCAGCAAGCACCGAAGAAAGAAGGGCGGAACATGATGATGCTGATTGCACCCAAGAAATGATGTTTAGTTAATGGTTAGTATTTGGTGGTTATATAGTTAATCGGTGCTGGGAAACTAATATTTAATTACTTACCCAACCACCAATCACTAATCACAAAAATTTAAGTAAAAAATGATATTCCTGAGCGCTGAGTGGGAAAAATAATACTCAGTTGCTCAGGATTTTTTTATGACTAGGGAGTGGGATTAGGTTTACCTAAATTAATTAAGAGTAAAACTGACGCGGAGATGGGGAGATAGGGGGACGCGGAGAGGAATTAATGATAAATAGATATATTTCCCCGTCTTCCCTCATTCCTTCTTGATTCGACAGGGTGACTACAGCAGAAAGTAGAATGGCATGAAACTAAAAAATCACTGGTTGGCTGCATATAAAGGTGTTATTGGGCAATTACTACAATGGGTGAATCTCCGTCCAGAGGAGAGCGATCGCACTTGGTTAATGTTCGCTTGTTATACTGCGACATCAGTGGGATTACGGTGGACAGAAGATAGTACAGTTGCTTTGTTTTTGGATAAATATGGGGCAACGTGGCTGCCTGTGATTTATATTGCCAGTGCTTGTATGGGAACCCTATTGGTTTTTTTTTACTCCTGGCTACAAAAAATCATGCCCTTACGTTGGGTGGTAGCTGCGATCGCACCTTGCATGTTTATCCCCTTGTTTTTGCTGCGTTTGGGTTTAGAAATTCCTGCCTTGACTATAGGAGTAGTCTTTTTACTCAGGTTATGGGTTGATGCGTTTTATGTTCTCAATGATCTCAACACCTCAATTGCCGCAAATCAAGTTTTTAATATTCGTGAAATCAAGCGTACCTATCCCATCATCAGTAGTGGGTTACTAGTCGCAGATATTTTCAGTGGTTTTAGTTTGCCCTTTCTGGTGATATTTGTCGGACTCAACAATATCATCATTCCCATTTCGGCAATTTTTATTATCGCAGGGGCGCTGATTTTACGTTATCTCAGCCATCGTTACAAAACAGCCTTCCCCGATCATTTAAGCAAACAAGCGGCGATCGCTCAAATTCAAAGTAAACCCCTTCTCTCCAACCAGTTAAAGAAATACTCGCTGTTATTGTTTGCCTTTTTTGGACTATTACAAATAATTGGTGTATTAATCGATTTTCAGTATCTCACCCAAATTGAAATTAACTATAGCGATCAAGAAATTGCCAGCTTTTTAGGGATATTTGGCGGGATTACTGGGCTATGCGAACTATTCATGCAGTTGTTTATCTCCAGTCGGATTTTAGAAAAGTTTGGAGTCTTTTTTACATCAGCAAGTTTACCAATTTGTGTAGGAATTTTGTTACCCTCGTCGGTGCTGTTGCTGGGTTTGTTACCGATGACACAGGGTAATAGTTTTTTTTGGGGCTTGGTAATTCTGAAATTCATTGATGAACTGCTGCGTTATACATTTGTTGTCAGTGGTAGTCCCTTATTATTCCAACCAATCCCAGACAAATTCCGTAGTTACATCCAAACATTAGCAGGAGGAATTGCCGAAGCTTGGGGTACAGGCATCGCTGGTGTCGTCATTTTTGCCACTATCTGGTTGGGAAGATATATAATCCCCATTCCATTAGATAAAAATTGGGTATTAGTTGTCGAGACAACAATTGTATCTGGTTTATGTCTAGGAATACTTTGGATATTGCGATCACGCTATGTAGACTTGTTGGTTTTAAGTGCGGGAAGAGGACAACTAATAGGGGTGGATGTGGATGTGCGAACCTTTAAACAAGCTGTCGTCAAAACCTTGAAAGAAGCTGGTTCTGTTGCCGATAAACATTCTTGTATCGACTTGCTCGCCCAAATTGATCCACCAGGAGCAGTGGAAATTCTCGCACCTTTGTTAACTAAATTACCTTCGGAATTACAGACACCGACTTTAGAGGTGATGCTCAGAGCCGGAGCTAGCCCCGTATACTTAGCTGATGTGAAACCCTTGTTACAAGGCTCCAAGACAGAAGTCACTCCCGAAGTCTTTGCACTGGCTTTGCGTTATGTCTGGTTAGTGGAAGAAAATCCTAATTTAAGTAAGTTGGAACAATTCCTTTACCCCGAACAACATTCCCTAATTCGCGCTACAGCTGCGACGTTGCTGCTACGTCAAGGAACAACTCAACAAAAGGTGACTGCCACCCGGACTCTGAAAACAATGCTGACGCATTCCCAAGAACAGGAACGGGTAAACGCGGTGCGAGCATTAAGCGGAGCAATATATTTACAAACACTACGCCTATTAATTCCCACCTTATTGCAGGATAAATCCTTACGGGTGCGCTGTGCTGTCTTAGAAATGATTGCTGCTACCCATTTAGAAGATTATTATTCGGCACTTTTCGCTGGTTTGTATTATAAATCAACTCGGAATACTGCCATGCGGGCAATTGTGACACTGGAAAATGAAGCTTTACCAATGCTTTTGGACGTAGCTACCAACCAATACAAGCCGGAAAGTGTCAAAACATATACATGGCTAACCATCGCTCAAATTCCGACATTAGAAGCAATTGACGCGCTGTGGGAACACTTAGAAACATCTAAAGGGACAAATCGCGATCGCATTTTACGTAGTTTGCTCAAACGTAGACAGCAGGATGGTATTTCTAGTTTGCTAGATAAATCCTATGAAGCAACAGTCGAAAGATTAATCGATGAAGAATTAGGATTTTTGGGTGAAATTTACGCTGGTTATATTGATTTTCAAACACAAGGTGAAGTATATACCACTTATTTAGAAGATAAAAATGGTGAATTTAACAGTGATTTTGCTAGTCAGAAGGTAACGTTGATTAGTCATTTATTACAAACAGCATTAATAGATTTAGAAAATGATGTTAAAGAGCGTTTGTTAATGCTATTAAAGTTGCTTTATTCCCACGAAAAAATGCAAGCAGCTAGATTCAATCTCCTATCAATTTCATCTGTAAATTTAGCACGGGGTTTGGAAATATTAGAACATACAGTTACATTACCCAATAAATCTGTATTGATCGACATTCTCGATAAGCGCAATCCCCAAGAAAAATTGCACATTTTAATAGATGAAAAAATTATCCAGTATGAGCCAATGATAATTAGCGATCGCCTTCGTCAGTTACTCACCCTGGAAAATTCACTTTCAGATTGGTGTTTAGCTTGTTGCTTCCATTTTGCTCAAGCGGCAAAAATTCGTTTAACGATTCCCCAAATTACCAAACATTTGCGTCATCCCACCAGTTTTGTCCGCGAAGCTGCGATCGCATATCTCAGTATGGCTTCCAGTCGAGTCTTGATTGAACTCTTACCTCAACTTCAAAAAGACTCACATCCATTAATTACTGCACAAATTAAGGAATTAATAAATAAATATGGGTTAAGACTTAATAATTAATAATTAATGGACAATGCATATTCATAAGATATTTAATATTTAGGATGACAAAATAAACAATACAGAACACTAATATTTAAAATGGAGATTTTTTATATTTTTATCAGCAAATATATTTTTTTATAAATATTTTGATTATCAGAGAATTTAGTAGACTAATTCACCACTCAACTATTATCAATTCATCAAAAATGTTAACCAGTGTAGACCGTTTATTATTTGTACGTCGCATCCCCATATTTGAAGAACTGCGCGACGATTTTATTGTCCGCCTTACCTCCGTCATGGATGAACTCAGATTTCCCGCTAACCATACTATTTTTCGCCAAGGAGAAGAAGGGCGATCGCTTTTTATTGTAATTTCTGGTCGCATCAAAATTCATATTGAAGACCGACAGTTAGCAGTATTTACCAAAGGCGAATCCTTTGGGGAAATGGCAATTTTCGATGCTCAACCCCGTTCCGCTACCGCTACAACCTTAGAACCATGCGAATGCTTGGAATTAACCCAAGAACAACTCTACGAAGCAATTGAAGAAACACCTGAAATTTCCCTCAATATTATCCGCGCTCTCTCCCGTCGTATCCGCAATCTCAATGAAGGTGGACATGGGCGGGGAAAAGAGGACGCGGTGACGCGGTGACGCGGGGGAAAGAGAACACGGGGATGGGGGGACGCGGTGACGCGGGGATGAGGGGACAAGGGGAAAAGAGAAAATATTTCTCCCCATCTTTATATTTCTATCCATCTCCCCATCTCCCCATCTCCCCATCTCCCCATCTCCCCATCTCCCTATCTCCCCATCTCCGCGTCTCCCCATCTCCGCGTCTCCCTATCTACCCATCTCCCCATCTCCCCATCTACTTTTCCACCTAAAAAACTACGCTGCTACAGCTTCTTCATAGGGTACAAACATTTTCTTCTCAGCACCACAAATCGGACATTTCCAATCTGCGGGTATCGCGTCAAAAGCTGTCCCTGGCGCAATTCCTGAATCCACATCCCCTATGGCTGGATCATAAATCATCGAACATTGGCGACAAATCCATTTTTGTGTAGCAGGATTGTCACTTTTGACTTTTGGTGCTGCTGCAATTCCATCTAAAGCTTGTAATGCTTCCGTATATTTTTTGGCGTGGTAATTTTCAATACTGGTTAAAAACCCAAAATTACTGACAGCCTTGCGGAATATTTGTGCGTGTTCGCGGGATTCAACTTCCTGTGCTTCAAATTCCACTACCGCATTCCCATCTCTGTCTGTACGTGCTTGCTGTGCGAATTCAGGGTACATTGTCATGTACTCATAGGTTTCACCTTCAATCGCTAACTCTAAACACCGAGATGCGATCGCTTTTTTTTGTTCTGGTGTTAAAGATGCGACATCGTCTACTACCAATTCTGGATGCATTAAGCGAAAGTGAGCAAATGCATGTTCGGTTTCCTGATTCGCTGTTTCCCGAAACAACTTCGATAATTCGCTCATTCCCAGCTGACGAGTCACTTCGGCAAAAAATAAATATTTGCGATTCGCCATCGACTCTCCACCAAATGCAGCTTCTAAATTTTTTGCAGTATTCGAGTTTGTTAAATCCATAGTTTTCTCTCTGTGTTCGCTCTCTTGTCACCAAAAAAACCGCCTGTGAATGGCTGCTTTAATTAAGTCATACTCGTTACGACTATGACTATTCTCCTATATTAACCAATGAAAACAAAAAAAATCAGGATTTGGAGAAATTTCCTTCTACTTGCGGAAATCCAGTCGAATCAAAAACATGCGATCGCACGACATGGTACAATTGCACTACTAGAGATGGTACAGTGGATGATTAAAATTTGCTTTTTCAAACATCGATTTAGCCACAATCGAATGACTCAAATGATTTCTGCTTAACTTCCTGCTTAACTTTTATGTTAGAAATGATGAAATGCCAAGGGTATAAACATGGAATTAATTGAGAATGAATTAAGATTTCTTACAATAATTAGTAGCAAAATAAATATGTGGTAGTCATATACAGCTAGTAGAAGAATGCAGAAGTTAGCTGGCGAATCAGACTTGTAAATTTAGGAGTTTCCGGAAAAAGAAATGATTTGCTGATTGCCATACCGACTCTAATTGTTTAATTAGCCACATCCATTTTCAAAATTCCCAACAGCAAATTTTGGATTTATATAATTTTGATATGTAACTTGTGAATCTTGACTTTGGTATTTAATGACAGCGAGCAAAGCTGTCTTTAGCTTATGTAAATTAGTGCTTTGACAACAGGAGAAGAATTCCATGAATAATTGTATTTTGATGGCAGAAATTACCAACCCTCCCCAACTTCGACATACTCCCGACGGATTAGAATTGGCGGAGATGATGGTGCAGTTTCCCGCATCGCGTCCTGATGATCCACCAGGTATGTTACGAGTAATAGGCTGGGGTAACATGGCGAAAGAAATTCACGCAAATTATCATCAAGGCGATCGCGTGTTAATCGAAGGTAGACTGGGGATGAATAAGATTCAGCGCGAAGGCTTTAAAGAAACACGAGCAGAATTAACCGTCCAAAAAATCCATTCCCTTAGTGCTGCAATGATGACAACCGCAGCGACAAATACTCCAGCAGCAAATTACCCGCCAACGAATTACCCAGCAACAAATACTCCAGCCACAAATTATCCACCTGCAAATAACGCCCCCAGTTACGAATCACCAGTATCAGAACCAACACCCACAAGAACTAACGTTGGTGTCATGAACAACGAATATACCCAAAGTGTACCCCAAAGAAACTTTGAGCCAAGCACCTATCCAGCAATGGACGCACCTGATGAGGATGATATTCCGTTTTAGGAAATTGGGAAATGGGGAGATGGGGGGATGGGGAGACGCGGAGATGGGGAGATGGGGAGATGGGGAGAAATATTTTCTCTTGTCCTCTTTTCACCGCGTCCCCGCGTCCCTATGTCACCGTGTCCTCTTTTCCCCTTTTCCCCGCGTCCCCGCGTCCCCGCGTTCCTATGTCACCGTGTCCTCTTTTCCCCCGTCCCCGTATTTTTTCGCTAATCAATGTCAAATTTCTATATCTACTGTTAGAATCCAATTATTTTTAATTAAATAAATCTACCGACTTCTATGAAAGACATAATTCTATCGGTTCGTAATTTGCGAGTTGAATTTGCAGGAGATGGCAAAAGCCTAAAAGCCGTTGATGGCATTTCGTTTGATTTGCAGCGTGGCGAAACCTTAGGAATTGTGGGGGAGTCGGGGAGTGGTAAATCTGTTACATCCTTTGCGGTGATGGGGTTGTTACAGTCTCCGGGAAAAATAACGAATGGAGAAATATTATTTTTTCCCCAACCAAATTCCAACCCAATTGACTTAGTGACACTACCGCAAAAAGAAATGCAACTTTATCGGGGTGGCGATATTGCCATGATTTTCCAAGAACCGATGAGTTCCTTAAACCCAGTATTTACAATTGGTTATCAACTTACCGAAGCGATTTTACGCCATCAAAATATCACAATTACCGAAGCCAAACAAAAAGCGATCGCAGGCTTACAGGAAGTAAAACTTCTCCCCAGCGATGAACAACTGCAAGAACAATACCTGGAAACAGCCAAGCAGACGGGAGAAGTACTGGGAACGGAAAAACTTACCGAGTTAGTTAAACAGCACAAAGACTCGATATTAGAACGCTATCCGCACCAACTTTCCGGAGGACAGTTGCAACGGGTAATGATTGCGATGGCGATTTCTTGTAACCCCTTGTTATTAATTGCCGATGAACCGACAACCGCTTTAGATGTAACCGTACAAGCAACAATTATTGATTTGCTGCGGGAATTACAGCAACAGCGCAACATGGCGATGATTTTTATTACCCACGATTTAGGATTAATCTCGGAAATTGCGGATAAAATTGCCGTCATGTACAAAGGTAAAGTTGTGGAAGAAGGCTATTCTGGAGATATTTTTCACAACCCCAAACATCCCTACACTAAAGGTTTAGTTGCGTGTCGTCCATCACTTGATAGTCGTCCGCACAAACTCCTAACAGTTTCCGATTACATGAACGTCGAGGAAACCCAAACGGGAGAAGTGATAATTCAAGCGAAATCACCGGAAGACCCGATCCAAATCACTCCTGAAGAAGTTAATATTCGTCTTTCCAGATTAGAACAAGAACCAGCGCTAGTACAAATCAGAAATCTCAAAGTTGGTTTCCCCATCAAAGGTGTCTTTGGCGGCACAAAGCGCTATTTTATGGCAGTAAATGATGTGTCATTTGATATTAAGCGTGGCGAAACCTTGGGCTTAGTGGGGGAATCGGGATGTGGCAAAAGTACATTGGCACGCACTTTACTCAGGTTGATTGAACCGACAAGCGGACAAATTATTTTTGAAAACCGTGATATTACGCAGCTAAAAGGTAACGAAATGCAAATATTACGGCGAGAAATGCAAATCGTTTTTCAAAATCCATTTAGTGCCCTCGATCCAAGAATGAAAGTGGGGGATGCGATTATGGAGCCGTTAGTAATTCACAAACAGGGCAAAACGGTAAAAGAACGGCGTGAACGTGCAGCCTATCTCCTCGAACGGGTGGGATTGAGTGCAGATGCAATGAACCGTTATCCGCACCAGTTTTCGGGAGGACAGCGCCAGAGGGTTTGTATTGCCCGTTCCTTGGCATTAAATCCCAAGTTTATTATTTGTGACGAGTCAGTTTCTGCGTTGGATGTGTCGGTACAAGCGCAGGTATTGAACTTATTGAAGGAATTGCAAGAAGAATTTGGCTTAACCTATATCTTTATTTCCCATGATTTGAGCGTCGTTAAATTTATGAGCGATCGCATTTTAGTCATGAATAAGGGACAAATTGTTGAACAAGGAAAAGCCGAGGAAATATATCGCCAACCAAAAGAAGAATATACACAAAAGTTAATTGCCTCAATCCCCACAGGCAGCCCTGAAAGGATTCAGCAAAGACAAGCGAAAGCTTCTTAACCCTGTTTTGTCACTCTCGGAAAACAATAATCTCAGGCTGATTCTGAGACTTTGATTTAATCAAGGTTTGAGGCTTTATTTTCTAACAGAAACTAAAATTTATAGACAAAACTTGGAAATTAAAGCCCTGTAACTGTTTGGGCGATTAGATTCTCCCAATCTGACAAAAGAGGGTTAATTACTAAATATAGTCAAAAATATCCCTGACTGAAAAGTTGGGGATATAAGTTATTACAAGTATTAGTAATTATTTAAAATTACTGCTTTCTGATGTTTTACTTCTTCAATAAGTAGCCAGGTTTAATCAAAGGTAGGATGTGTTATACCATTTCACGAAAAATCTGATACAGATGTAAATCCTGAAAGCTTTGCTGCATCTAAGTTTTTTAATTGCGAATTGCGACTTGCGAATTGTGAATTGGTATTAGGCATAGCCGTAACGCATCAAAGTCTTATTCTGCATGGGTTACGCTGCGCTAACCCATCCTACAGAGGTTTTATATTTAATTGCACCTTCCTACTTACTAGTAGTCACCAACACAACAAAATTATCAGATAATAGTGCGGGAAGCTACAGCAAAAATTCAGTAAGTATTCGTATAAAAATAAATTGAACAAGTAGTGTGGAGAGGAGTTTCCGGGGAGATGTTCTTCACGGAAAACTCTGGAATATCTTGCCCACCTTTGGAAAATAGCAAGCGAGACGCTTGCACTACTTCTTTTTACATGATTTCTAATCGCAGCACTCAACAACTTCCTGCACAACGATAGGATTTATCTTCCTCCTTCTCAACAAAATCGACGGAGTAGAACTTGAGAAATATTGGCGAGGAAAAACCCTGAATCAAATCTTAATTAAACAGTCCATAGCAAACAAAAACTCTCTTTTCACCATGCAACTATAGGAAAGGCAGACATGATAGGAAATCTGCGACAAGTGTCGAACGATTATTTGGCGCGTGGAGAAAATAAGATTCCGCGAGATATGTTGAATGCTGACGAGCAGTTGCTTGATGCTTATTCACAAGCTGTAATTGGGGTTGTTCAAAAAATTAGTCCGGCAGTCGTCAATATTGATGTACAACGTCAAGTCAGGGGACGTAGCCGCAACTCCCAAACCTATACTCAGGAAGTACAGGGAAATGGTTCTGGATTTATTTTTACACCCGATGGGTATATTCTCACCAATAGTCATGTGGTGAGCGAAGCTAGTAAAATTGAGGTGACGCTTGCTGATGGTAGCAATTACGAGGCACAATTAATCGGTGATGACCCCGATACTGATTTAGCAGTAATTAGAATTCATGCACCTAACCTAGTTAGTGCCCGTTTTGGTGACTCTGATTCTTTGCAGGTGGGACAACTAGCCATTGCTATTGGTAATCCCTACGGTTTTCAAGCTACAGTAACTAGTGGTGTTATCAGTGCGACTGGGCGATCGTTTAGAAGTCGCACAGGTCGGTTAATTGATAATATGATTCAAACTGATGCTGCCCTAAATCCTGGGAATTCTGGTGGTCCCTTAGTAACTTCCCACGGCGAGGTAATTGGTGTCAATACAGCAGTAATCCTTTCCGCTCAAGGCTTATGTTTTGCAGTGCCAATTAATACAGCCAAAATTGTCATTCCCGCATTATTAAGGGATGGAAAAGTTAGACGCGCTTACATTGGTATTGCTGGGCAAAATGTCGAGTTACCACGCAAGCTTGTTTTGTACCACGAGTTATCAGTAGGGCGAGGTATTTTGGTAATTTCCACCGAAGTCAACAGCCCAGCCCAAAAAGCAGGTTTACAAGCTGGAGATGTGATAGTGGGATTTAATGGACAGCCAATTGGTAGTGTAGATGAGCTACACAAATACCTAACACACGAACAATTGGGAATGTCAGGAGTTGCAGGAGCGTTTCGTCAGAAATCACGTTTAATTATTTTGCGTCGTCATCAAAAGTTGGCGATCGATATTATTCCAGAAGAATCACCATTACAGTAGGGGAAAGAAGGCAAGTAATATTGAGAGTAGCGAAAAAACAAATAATACAGAGGTAGTGAAATATGGGTCGTTTAAATCCTTACTCGCTGCAAATGCAAATTACGCGAATGTTTGAACAAGGACAATCGCTATTTGCAACTACAAAAGTACATGATTGGCTCAAGGAAAAGGGACATGAACCCATGGAATATGATGTACAGTTCAAACAAAAACCAGCACCTCCTGGTTCTAAATCAGTCATGGTGGTTGAAATTGAACTACGACGCAAAGACGGACAACCAGTAGACCCTTGGTTACAAGAACAAGCTAATCTTCAGGCTGGATAAAAATATTTTGGATTTGATAATTAACAACATTTACCTTTTCTCTTTTACCAAATTCCCTAAATATTACAAGCTCAAAACCAAGCAAAACATCAAGCCAAAAACCCAGTCACATCAATTAGATGGCTGGGTTTGTCAGGGATATAGTTCCCAAGGCTAGTTATAGGAAGTTAAGTATAGGGTATTTAGCGTTATGTCCGATACTACAATTGAGACGCTAGTAATTTCGGAAAAGTTCCACTGAATATCTATCGTCATTGTTTTAGTTAGACAAATTGCTCTCTAAATTTTACAAAAACTTTACAAGAAACAACATTAACTTTTGCGAAAGCATTATTTATATTTGCGAATAATGATTATAACTGGTAAATATAACTCCAGTTTTTGAACAATTTTATATGAAATCAAGTCGTTTTTGGGTGACAGCTTTCTGGTTTTATTTAGGGATTTTATTGGCTATCTCGATGTCAGCTTATCTGAAAATTATCCCTACAGAAATTGCTCAAGTTCCCTACTACGACACAATTTTGCATTTTCTTCTCTTAGGGATTGCCGCATATTTAAGTCATCTGGCATTGAATAAGCGCCAACTACACATATTAAATACTGCATTACCTTTAGCACCTGTTATCGTTTTTTTATTTTGCATAATTGATGAAATTATCCAAAAATATACACCCCATCGTAGTGCAGATATAATTGATTTAGCCGCAGATATATGCGGCATTATCCTATTTACATGGTTAGCAGAAAAAACACCCATCCGGCGTGTCTCAAATATTAAATAAATTAGATAAATTAGAATAAATCACATAAAAATTGAAAAATTAAATAGGCAATAAAGAAACATGTGCAGAGACAATTTTCCAGCCTTCAGGGAGACGAAACCACATTTGGCTTTGTCTGCCTCGACGTTCAATCCCATCAATAATCCGACGAAATTCTAATGTTATGGCTGCGAAATCCTGTCCTAAGACGACTACTTTGAGATTATAAATTTGGCGATCAATTTTAAAATCAGGTCGAGTAGCTCGAAATTTGCTAATTTCATCACCACCATACAAATTTTCTGTAATTCCAAACCTGACGACTTCTGGTGCATTCCAAAATAATTCATTCAGGATGTCTAACTTATTGTGACAAAGTGCATCCTCATATCTCAGATATAAATCAGTTAACTCGGCTACCAGTGTGGGATTATTAATAACTACCACTACAGTTTCTCCATTGTGTGATTAATTGTTGATTCTATACAAGAGTATAGACATTCGTAGCATATTATTGTGAGCAGAAGGCGATCGCAAATACCGCAAGTAGGATGTATTTAGAGATAATTACTGCTATTGCTCACCAAAAGCTGGAAGTTCAATATTTTTCACAGATATGCAACTTCTGGACAAATAAAAATGTATTATCTTTTACAAAAGAGATGTTCTTAATAAGAAACTTTGCCGAAAAAATTATTTATTAATTTTCTTTGTTAGGGTAAAAAAATTGCGGTTGCAATAGCTTCCCATGAATCATATAAATCTGTGAACATCTGCCAATCATGCTTTAAACTACTTAGCCCCTATCGGGTTCCATTCCTCATCATACTGAGGGTGAAGCTGCACTTTTATAACTCGTACAAAAAACACGAAATACATTCTTGACTTGGGAACAGGAAACAGTCGATTACTGTCCTTATTAGGGATTGATTGTTACTGGAAGTAGCTAGAATTAGCATTGCTGGTTGGATTCAAACCAAACTAAGACCATTGCGGTTATTATAAATGAACTTAATTTGGCTATTGTTGCGGGCTTCTTCCTTACAGGTCGCGATCGCAATTTTAACAGGTTTAATTAGCGGTGGAACTTCTGCGAGATTAATTGCATTAATTAACAGTACAATTAGCGGTAATTCCACCGATGATTTAGCTTGGCAATTTCCGATTTTGGCACTAATAGTTCTTGTGAGCGGTATTATTTCACAAGTCTTATTAATTAAGCTTTCACAAAATGCTGTTTATCGTTTGCGTTTGCAATTAAGTCAAGGGATTTTATTCTCACCATTGCGTCATCTTGAGGAACTTGGTGCTAGCAAACTTTTAGCAACCTTGACTGAAGATGTGACAACATTATCAAATACAGTTTATGCAATTCCATTTATTTGTGTTGATATTGCTGTTATTGTCGGTTGTTTAGCTTATATGCTGTGGTTGTCGGGTGCAGCATTTGCTTTTACAATTGGTTTTTTGATGATAGGAGTTGGTAGCGTTCAATTATTAATTAATCGTGCTGATTATTTTTTAACGTTAGCACGGGATGAACAAGATAATTTGTTTAAGCATTTTCGGGCAATTACTGATGGAATTAAAGAGTTAAAATTAAATGCTAGCCGTCGCCAAGATTTTTTTCGCGAGGATTTGCAGGAAAGTGCGGCGAAGTCTCGCAATCAAAATGCAGCAGCGTTATTTACATATTCAATTTCTACTGGTTGGGGAAATTTATTATTTTTTATATTAATTGGTTTGTTACTATTTGTAGTCCCACAATTTCTGAATATTAATCCATCTGTTTTGGCAGGTTATGTACTTACCTTGACTTATATGATGTTGCCAATGCAAAGTATTTTAGATAAATTACAGCAGCTTGCAAGAGCTAATGTGGCATTACAAAAAATCGAAAAACTAGGCTTAGAATTAGCTGCACAAAAAGAGGCAAATACGCTGATTTTACATCCAATTATGAACAATTGGCATCAGCTTGAATTACAGCAAGTTACCCACACCTACAGAGGGGAAAAGGAAGATAGTAAATTTACTTTGGGACCTTTAGATTTAAGTTTTAATCAAGGGGAAATAGTATTTATTGTTGGTGGCAATGGTAGCGGTAAATCAACACTTGCTAAACTAATTACAGGTTTATATGTACCGGAATCAGGGAGAATTCACCTGAATAAAAAGGTAATTAATAACGATAATAGAGAATGGTATCGCCAGCATTTTTCTGCGGTTTTTGCTGATTATTACTTGTTTGACAGAGTTCCTGGAATCAATAATAATTTCTCTCATCAGCAAGCTCAAGTATATTTGCAGCAGTTAAAACTTGACGATAAAGTTGAGATTAAAAATAAGAAACTATCAACAATATCACTTTCGCAAGGACAAAAAAAACGACTCGCTTTGCTCGCAGCATATTTAGAGAATCGTTCTATCTATCTATTTGATGAATGGGCTTCAGATCAGGATCCAATTTTTAGAGAGATTTTTTATAAACAAATTATCATGAATCTCAAAAATTTAGGGAAAACAGTTTTGGTTATTAGTCATGATGATCATTATTTTGCTGTTGCCGATCGCGTGATTAAATTAGATTATGGACAAATAGAATATGACAAGCGGAATCATGATTTTGTATAATTTGTTTGATTTTTAAATAAAAATATTAAGAAAATAACTCCTAAATAATTAAACATATTAGCGCACACAAATTTGGCGAGTCCTGTTAGCAGCAACCCAGCCATTTAAAGGATAATTTATTTGATACCAACCTTGTTGATTTTTAATCACTGATATTTTCGTCCCGTTGGGTAATTCGCCAACTTTTTCAGAATCTTTATTGGGTTGCGATCGCACATTTAAAGTCGTATCTTGGGGGTCAGCTACTTCAATAGTACAATGCAGTTTTGCTATTGGAGAAGGGGTAGAGATAGTATTTGCTGGTGCATTTGTAGAAGATTGTTTATCTGTGTCTTGAGGTTGTGTATTCACAGGAGGAATAGATAAGTCTGCTGGTGATTTAATTGCTTGATTAGGTGTTGCTTGGGATGCAATTTCTACAGAGATTTTTGAAGATATTTGATTACGATTGGATTGAATTCCGTAAATTAGACTGGCACATCCTAATAATAAAATTCCTCCACCAACTAATAGTTTTAGTCCCGATGATTTTTTACGGTTAGATGAATTAGTTAATGTATGAGTGACTATTGTTTCTGCTTCTGTTTGTGAATCAAAGTTACTTTTATTGGAGATAGCTGGATTATCTAAATTTTGGGTTGTCGATTCAGAATATGGTAAATTTTGCTCTATTGCTTGTAAGCGCTGACATATCTCTTGGGTATTTTGAGGGCGCTTTGCGGGAAATGGTTGCATCAAATAATCAATTAAATCGGCAAAAGCTGCTGATATTTGTGGTGCATCGCTACGCCAAATTAAATCACCGGTTTGAGGATTTTCGGGAAATGCAAGTGGAGATTTACCTGTTAATAAATAAACAAAAGTACGTCCCAAAGCAAAAAAATCAGATTGCGGAACTGCTTTCCCATTCACCTGTTCCATTGGTGTATATCCAGCCGAAATAATTCCTGTAACCTGTTGCCCCGCTAATTTTTGCAAAAAAGTTTGCGATACTTCCCTTGCAGTTCCAAAATCAACCAATGCCAACTGTCCATCAGGACGTAACATAATATTTGCTGGTTTGATATCGCGGTGAAAGTAATTTTGTTGGTGAACTTGGTGTAAAATCTCAATTAATTGTTTCAACCAACGTAGTGCCGCTCGTTCAGTAATTGGTTGTAACTTGCGTGTTTTCAACCATTCTTCTAAATTCATCCCCTCAATTTTTTCCATCACCAAACAGTGCAAAACCATACCATCGCTAATTGGAAACTGGAAATATCCATCAGTTTCCACACCAGGAATACCGGGATGTTTGAGGTGCTTAAGTACCTCAGCTTCTTGCTGAAATAGTTCGATCGCTTTAGGATGGTTGTTGTGTAGAACCTTAAGAATTTTGACTTTACCACCATCACTCACCTCATAAATTGTACCAAAGCCACTGGGCTTATTGCGATCGCTCAGTAGTCTTGTGACGCGATAGCAACCCTCCAGCAGCAAGTCGGAACCACAAGCTGTGCAAAACATAATGGTTCCAAGATTTTCAGGTTTTGGACAATTGGGATTAATGCAGTAGCTCATGTAAGGTGATAATAGTCGCAATATGAGAGTAATCTAGCAGGAAAAGACTCGATTGCTTCAACCTTGCTGCTTTTTGATACACTTGCTTTCCAGAAATATCCGGTTAAGTTTTGATATCCCTGACTTTTTGTAGAAGTTAGGGGTGAGTTTGGTTAGAGATATTTGTCCAAAAAGCATCATAAATTTCTATCGTAAATTCCTATCATAAATTCGGATTATAATGACATACAAAAGACATTATTCAAAATTAGCAATTTTCTGGTTCAATCTATTGATTATCTCTATATTAATCATTGCCTGCAACAACCAAGAAAATAAGATTCAACAACCAATACAAACTACGATGAATCCGGCTTGTGTGCAGCAATATGATGGGAATCGTGATTATTTTTCCGAAAAAATCAACATTACCTATGCTAAAGGTTTTAATGTTGAATATCACAAAAACTATAAAATAGTTACCATCAAGGAACCTTGGAAAGATGCAACAACCGCTTTTCAATATATTTTAGTACAGTGCGGAACTCCACTACCACAAGATTTTTCTCAAAAAGATTTAAACAATACCCAAATAATTAATGTACCTGTTAATTCTGTGATTGCTCTTTCCACAACTCATTTACCCCATTTAGCTAAATTGGGATTAGTTGATAAATTAATTGGTATTAGTGATGCTAAAACCGTAAATACACCAGAAGTTGTGGCAAAAATGAAAGCTGAAAAACTGGTTACTGTTGGTAGTGATAATAGTATCAATATTGAAAAAGTATTAGAATTAAACCCAGAATTAATTATGACTTACGGTTCTGGGAATCCCACAATAGATAGTTATCCTAAGTTGTTAGAATCTGGTTTAAAAGTGGTAATTAATGCCGAATATATGGAAGACTCACCTTTAGGAAGAAGCGAATGGTTGAAATTTACTGCCCTATTTTTTAATCAGGAAAAGAATGCAGAAGAAATCTTTACAAAAACCGCCAAAAGATATACAGAAATAGCGACAAAAGCCAAGTCTACTAAAACACGCCCAACGGTATTTGTTGGTTCAAATTTTAAAGGCACTTGGTACATATCAGGTGGTAAAAGTTATGCAGCGAAGTATCTGGAAGATGCAGGAGCAAATTATTTATGGCGGGATAATCAGTCTTCTGGTAGTTTACCCCTATCCTTTGAAACAATTAGCGATCGCGCCAATAATGCAGACTACTGGTTAAATTTTAATCCCCAGTGGCAACAGAAACAAGATATCTTATCTGAAGATAATCGTTATGGTGATTTTAAAGCTGTTAAAAATGGAAATTTATACAATAATAATGCACGAGTCAATGAAAGTGGTGGCAATGACTATTGGGAAGGAGGCATTAGCAATCCTGATGTAGTTTTATCTGATCTAATTAAAATTTTTCACCCAGGTATCTTACCAAAACATAAATTAGTTTTTTATCGTCATGTGAATTAGTTTTGATATCATATTCGCCTGAATAAGCTGTGAATATCTCTCCGAATGACTGAAAATATATTTTATTTTCCCTACACTACCGCTAAAAAAATCAAATAATAGTTCTATATATGTTTATTAAAACAAGAATTTTTATATATATTTTGAGGTATATTCGGCAGCTTTTCAAAAAGAGAAATTCTCTACTATTTTTAATAATATTTGGAATTTTAAGTCTAGCTTTTTTATTAGATATTACTCTTGGTTCAGTACAAATCCCCATAACTGAAGTCATCAAAATTTTGTTGGGTGGAGAATCAGAAAAACCTAGCTGGACAAACATTATTTTTAAATTTAGATTACCAAAAGCGATTACTGCTATGCTTGCTGGTGCTGCTTTAGGTATCAGTGGATTACAGATGCAAACACTTTTTAGAAATCCACTTGCAGGACCTTTTGTATTAGGAATTAGTTCGGGTGCTTCCCTAGGTGTGGCTTTGCTGGTACTCACAGTAAATCTAGCTGGGATGGGGACAATTTTTCCAACTTTGGGTATTTTTGGTGATTTAAGTTTAGTTATTGCCTCAAGTTTAGGTGCTGCTGCCGTGCTAGGTTTAGTATTGCTTGTATCGCGCCGTGTCCGAGATACAATGACACTATTAATTTTGGGTTTATTATTTGGTTATGCCACGAGTGCCTTAGTTAGCATTTTGTTACATTTTAGCGATACTCAAAAAATCCAAGTATATCTGCAATGGACTTTCGGTAGCTTTGCGGGCGTAACATGGCAACAAATGCCCATTTTAGCAACGGTGGTAATATTAGCTTTGATAATTGCCGTAGTGTTATCGAAACCATTAAATGTGTTGCTCGTAGGTGAATCCTATGCTTTAACATTAGGATTAAATTTGCCAAAAACGAGATTTTGGGTAATTACTAGTGCCTCAATCTTAGCAGGTGTAATTACAGCATTTTGTGGACCGATCGCATTCTTGGGTGTAGCAGTTCCCCATCTATGTAGAAGTCTGTTTAATACCTACGACCATCGGATTTTAGCACCTGCTACGATGATTATGGGGGCTATATTGGCACTAATTGCTGATTTAATCTGTGTGCTACCAGGATATGAAACTGTTTTACCTCTGAACTCCGTCACTGCTTTAATTGGTACACCTGTGGTTGCTTGGGTAATTTTACGACGGTATTATGTAGTCTAAAAATCAAATCATACCCGGATTCAACAACGTCAAAATATTTCTATTTATTTTGTAATTATATGCGTCCCTAAAACCTGCATAATCTAAATTCAGTTTTATTATATACTTTACTAGCACTGACATATACTTATATAAAAATACCTCATGGTCGATGTAGACTCGCACAAAACGCGATGGTTTCAGGATATTCAGGCGATTGTATACCAACGCCCTTCTTACTGTATTGTAGTCGCAGTCACACTTACCTTAGGGCTATTCATACCCCAAGTCGTGATGAATTGGCGTACTTACAAAAACTTTCATTATATTAGTCAACAAGAATTACGGTTACAAAAATTGAGCGATCGCATTACTTATTTAGATGAAGTATTAACGATGTCTGCGCGAATGAATGCGGCGACGGGAAATCGGATTTGGGAAGCAAGATATAAGCAATTTGAATCTGATTTAGATGCGGCAATCAAAGAATCAATTAATCTAATTCCAGAAGTATATTCAAGTCAGGATGCACAACAAGTTGATATTGCCAATCAAAAATTAGTTGAAATGGAGACTCGTTCGTTTGAATTAGTCCAAAAAAATCAATCTCAATCTGCATTAGAGCTACTATCCAGTCCAGAATATCAAAAACAAAAGCAAATTTATGCTCAAGGTGTAGAACAACGCAATCAACAAATTCAACAAATTTTAAAATTGCAGACTGAGAATTACCATCAAGACTTAAGTTTATCATTTATCTTAATGGCATTAACCTTATCTTTACTAATCCCATTTTGGTTTTTGGTATTACGTATTTTGCAAACATATTTGCGCGATCGCAATTTGGCATTAGCTAAACTGGAAACTGTAAATTATGAACTCAATTTATCGATTCAACAGTTACAACAAGCACAAAAACTAATTCAAGATGAAAAGATATCTAGCTTAACGCAAATGGTTGCTGGTATAGCTCACGAAATTAATAATCCTGTGAGTTTTATTCGCGGAAATTTAACTCATATCCAACAATATAGTCAGGAACTGATGGATATAATTGATTTATATCAACAAGAAGTAGTTCCTGCTCCTGCCATTATTCTTGACAAATTTGATGAAATAGATTTTGATTTTATCAGCGAAGATATTACAAAAGCTCTACAGTCGATGTATGTAGGCACAGAAAGGATTAAAGAAATAGTTTTGGGACTGCGAGCATTTTCCTGTTTAGATGAGTCACAACGGAAAAAGATAGATATTCATAGTGGATTAGAAAGTACAATTTTATTACTTCAACATCATCTCCAAAGTCTGAAAATTGAGGTAATTCGCGAATATAGTCAGTTACCTTTAGTTGATTGTTATCCCAGTCAACTAAATCAGGTTTTTATGAGTTTAATTAAGAATGCAATTGAAGCAATTGAAGCATCAAAAATCCTCAAAGGTCAAATTATAATTCGTAGCCAATTATATCAACCAGGATGGATTCGTATCTCAATTATTGATAATGGTAATGGCATCAATCCGCAGATTCAAACAAAGGTATTTGAACCCTTTTTTACGACAAAAGCTATTGGTAGTAGTAAAGGACTAGGATTATCGATTGGACATCAAATTATTACGCGATCGCACCAAGGTAAGCTTTATTTCCAATCTACACAATCCACATCTGGATGCGAATTTGTGATTGAAATTCCTACTCAGTTAGCATAATATTAAACTACCAAAGAAAATGTAATCAAGAGGAGTGAATTTAGGCATCATTTTAACTAAAAAATTAACTTAAAATTTTAAATTTTAAATTAACTTAAAATTAAATAGAAGGCTCCACACCCAATTTGTGCATTGTTTTGAGCATTTGTTGAGCTTGTCTTTCATCTCCCAAGCGTTTGTAAATTTGGTATGCTTGACGATAATGGTAAATAGCATCCTCATGTTGATTTAACTTATGAAATACTGCACCTATCGCTAGTTGAACCTTTGCTTGTTTAGGAACTATTTTTAATTCTTCACTCAAGATTAAAGCTGTACGCAAAAAACCTAGAGCTTTCACATACAATTTCTCACGATAATATATAGTAGCAATGTTAAAAAATAATTGTTCCTGGCTTTGTTTCGCGCCAATTTTTTGCAAAATAGTCAAGGACTGTTGATAGTAGCTTAATGCTTTATTATTTTTGCCAGTATTCTGATAAGTAATCGCAATTCTCGATAATGCAGCAGCCTCTCCAAAGCGATTACCAATTTCCCTACTAATATTTAGAGATTCGATATTATATTCAATCGCCTGTTCAATTTGGTTTGTTTGACTGCATACATCGCTTAATCCTTGCAAAATTGCACTTCTAACCCGCTTTTCGCCAATCTCATCAGAAATTGCCAATGCTTTTAACAGATAATCCTTGGACTTGGCGTATTGATTTATACCCTTATATGCTTGTCCAAGACTATGGAGACTCACCATAATTAAATCTCGGTAATTATTTTCCCACGCGATCGCCAAGGCTTGATTACACAAATCAATTGCCATTTCCCAACCACGTAATTGTAGGTAAATACTTCCCAAGTTAACCAAAGAGTCTGCTGTTGCTTTTACTTCTCCCAACTCACGAGCAATTGTCAAAGCCCGATTTTCATAATCTAAAGCTTTTGAAAATTCTCCTAAAAACTGATAAACATTCCCCAAGGAACCGAGAGCGCTTTTTTGCCAGCTGCGTTCATTCATCTCGCAAGCCAGGGCATACTGTATCTGAAAACACTCTATCGCTTGTTCATACTCCCCTAAGTTTTGGTAATTAGTCCCTTTTCCCCAAAACCCAGCTATCTGTAATATCCGATTTCCACTATTACGAGTTGCGACAATTTAATCATGAAGTCACTTTAGTCACACAGCGTCATCAAGATGTCACCGATGTAGAAGTAGAAGAACTGCGTTCATGGGTATACAAATTAATTGTCTTTCCACTTCCAGGAGAGATAAAGAGTGAGAATCATTTTGCAGGGATATTTGCAAAGGCAGGGAGATTCGCAGAATCCTTGCTGAAAGCCACTCCTGCCAATGTTTTATATCGCTATTCCCCAGAAATTCAGCAAATTGTGGATGAGTATGTAACGCAGGACAAATGTGATGTGATTACTTGCGAACATAGCGTTAACGAGATATATGTAAGACCAGAATTTCGCAACCGTATAAATACAGTAATAGACATCCATAGTTCAGTATACGGATGGGTACGAAATCATTTAGAGATGGGCGCATCTTCCTATGCATTGCGCGATCGCCTATACTTGAATTTAGTTCTGAGCCGCTATGAACGTCGCTATTGCAGTAAATTTCAGAATATAGTCGTGACGACGGAAGATGACAAAAATGAGTTTTTAAAACTTCGTCCTGATATTGATATTCAGGTAATTCCCAATGGTGTAGATTTGGAATTATTCCCCTATCGTAGTTATGATGTCGCTGACAATGGCTTAATTTTTGTCGGTGCAATGGATGCTTCCCACAATATCGATGCCGCAACTTTTTTTGCTTTGGAGGTATTTCCAGAAATCAAAAATCGCTATCCTCAAGCGACATTTAGCATTGTTGGGGCGCGTCCAACACCAGAAGTACAAGACTTAGCCAAAAATCCTGGTGTCATCGTCACCGGAAAAGTCCCATCAATGGTAGAGTCTCTACACGCCGCTACTGCCTGCATTGTACCCCTAAGAACTGGCTTTGGCATCAAAAATAAAACCTTGGAAGCAATGGCAGCTGGTGTACCCGTAGTAGGAAGCGATCGCGGTTTGGAAGGTTTGGCTGTAGACTCTAATAATGTACCTCTGCGAGCTTTACGTGCGAATACAAAGGGTGAGTATGTAGCCGCGATTAGCCGCCTATTTGATAATCCCCATCTGCGAGAAGAATTATCTCATCATGCTAGGCAACTTGTAGAAATGGAATTTACTTGGGAAAGCGCAGGTAAGCGTTATGAGCAAGTTTGTTTGGGAACAGAAAATTCTCGGTTGTTTATTGATTTTTAAATCTAGATTTTCGCTTCAATGAATTTAGAGACGTTCTCCACCACGTCTCTAATCAATTGCTCTTAAATTGCTATTATCACCTAAGTATTATCCGATTCAAAACAGGCAAGTGGTGTTATTTGGACAGCAGGGAATCACAAAAACTCAATCAATTCTGTCTCCATCAATTCTGTGAACATCCAAGTAATAATTACTGTTGCATTGTCGGAAAAATTCTACTGCTAATGGGAATACGTGGATTAGAATTGGCGACAGTTGTACTTTCTGGCGAGGCTTGACTGACTGTATCTGAAGATAATACTGACTTATCTTGGCTGGAGTTATTTTCACTTTCTGAACTCCCTTGCGATACAGCAGGCAGCTTTTCTAAATTACTACTTTCACCATCACGAGATTGAGTAGCTGTTTGTGCATAACATGGGTTTAACACCATAGCAGAACTAGCCACTAGACCCAAAGCTAGCAGATGAGTTGTATATTTATACATTTGACTCCTATTAATGAATTGTTAAAAAAATCAGAAAATTAAGTTCAAAAATTAGAGTTTTCAAAAACTGCAAAATCAAATTAATAAAAAGTTACAGTTGCGCCATTAAGAATAACTAAAAACTTCAAATTTCACAGTCTTTGTCTCAGCCAATCACGACAGAAGTTTGATAAACCTACCAGAAACAGTAGCGCAACTAAATTAAATATAGTTGGAGAAAGATTATTTTTTGAAGCGGATATTTACTGAAATATAAATTTGCTCTGGAAAGATTAAAAAGTATTAATTAGCGTTTTACTCTAGTAAATATTGACCTAAATAAATAAAAATTTTATGAAATTAATCCAATTAATTACAATATTTCGATAGTTATAGGGATTATTACAGTCATCATAGTCTTGGAAGGGCGAAATACTACTGCAATAATTCCCTGAATATTTACGCTACAGTTTTTACTATATCTAACGTCTGTTATAAATAAATTAACCTTGGTGACTAAAGATTGTCAATCAGGGTTAAGACGGAAACAGAAGTAATATCATCTCTGGTTGAATACTTATTATTAAGACTGGCATGGAGACGCGGGGACACGGAGAAATTTTAATTGTAAGTGATTAGTCGAACATGATATAAAACTTCATCTAATACCATTTCACTAAAATCGTGAAACATATCCAAATTCTGAAACCCTTGTAAAATCAGGATTTCTTAATTGCGAATTGCGTAGCTTGCTTCTCGCGGAGCGAGTATTGCGAATTGTGAATTGGTATAAACCTCCATCTAGAGATATCCTTAAAAAATCTTGATTTTAGAAACAACAAAATCTTGCAAATTGTTAAATAGCTGATCAAATCAAGCGATCGCACTTCCAGCATACTATCTATAGCATTCTCAAAATCCCCTTACCCCTGTAACCTAGTATTTAGCAGCCTCAAGGCGAGGATAACAAAAGGCAGGTTATACATAATGGCATATCAATGGTTTAAAGCATTTCATATCATTGGCGTTGTCGTCTGGTTCGCCGGATTATTCTATTTAGTACGTCTATTTATCTATCACATCGAAGCCGAACAGGAACCAGAACCCGCCAAAAGTATCCTCAAAAAGCAATACACCATCATGGAAAAGCGGCTTTACGGCATCATCACCACACCAGGTATGCTAGTAACAGTTGCTTGTGCGATCGGATTATTGGTGACACAATCGGAATGGTTACATCAAACATGGATGCACTTCAAACTTGGCTTTGTTGCTTTATTGCTAGGTTATCACCACTATTGCAAACGCCTAATGCGGCAACTGGAACAAGGAACTTGTCAATGGACAAGTCAGCAAATGCGGGCAATGAACGAAGCGCCTACAGTATTACTGGTAATTATTGTCATGTTGGTGATTTTCAAAAATAACCTCCCAGTAGACATGACAACCTGGGTAATTTTTGGTTTAGTTCTGCTGATGGCAGTAACCATACAACTTTACGCTCGCAAACGTCGTCTGGACAAAGAAAAAGAACTTGCCGAACTTGCAAATACTCAACAATTGCCAGAACAAGCATAATCTTCCAATGGGAGTTGTGAAGAGTTCGGAAATTTAGAGTGCGTTGCGCGATCGCGTAACGCACCGTAGTAAATTTTTAATGGTGTTATTTTGAGACTTTATTTTGAGACTAAAGATAAAATAATGCCAACAATCGCGCCTAAGAGCAGCACAATCCCAGACAGAGAGCTAATGGCAAAACCGAGCGCTCGCTTTTCCGCAGCTTGATAATATCCCCAAGCATAGGCAATACGTCCCAAAACCCAAACTGCACCAATACCCGCACCCCATAAAGGGTTCACGTAGAAAGAAAATAGCCATAGTGCAGGTAAGAAGAAAACCATCTGTTCTAAGGTATTTTGTTGAACCCGCAACACTCGCTCAAAGTTAGGTTCCCCTGACATTTGTGGGACTGGTACTTTGTATTTAGCTCTGGCTCTGCCAACATTGATTGTGAGTACAAAATAAACTAGGAGTGTAGAAGCAGTTACAAGACTAGTCCAGGGTGACATATCTAAATATTTTGATGAAACTAGTTTAATTCTAAACTTGATTTTGTAACTTTTTGGCAAGGGTAAAAATGCAAAAACAGTCATTATTTACCAATCGGCAGGCAATACTGGCAACTATGCATAAAAAAGAGCAAGTTATTGCACCGATTTTCAAACAAGAATTAGGAATGGAAGTAATAATTCCAGAAGATTTTAATACAGATATTTTTGGAACTTTTAGTCGAGAAATTAAACGAGTCGGAACGCAAATTGAAGCGGCAAGATTCAAAGCTGAAAAAGCCTTAGAAATAACAGGTGCAAAAATTGCGATCGCCAGTGAAGGTAGTTTTGCTCCCCATCCCCATCTGCCATATATTTCTAGTAATAAAGAAATAGTTATATTGATTGATAAAGAACAGGATTTAGAGATAATTGGGGAAGAGTTTTCCATTGAAACCAATCACAATCATCAAGTCATAGATAACTTAGAAGATGCATTGATTTTTGCGAAAAAGGTAGGATTTCCCGAACATGCTTTAATTGTCATGTTGAATGAAAATCCTCAAAAGCATCATGAAGTATTTAAAGGTATTAATACTCAAGAAAAACTAGTCGAAGCCGTAAATTTTACATTGAACAATTCTCCAACAGGTAAAGCTCATCTTGAAACAGATATGAGAGCAATGTATAACCCGACTCGGATGAAGAATATTGCCAAAGCAACTCGCAATTTAATTAGTAAAATTAACAGTTCTTGCCCACAGTGTGCCACACCTGGTTTTGAAATTACACAACGAATTCCAGGTTTACCTTGTGCAATGTGCAACGCACCAACTTTATTAACGAAAGCGGTAATTTATCAATGTCAACGATGTGGATTTAAGCAAGAAAAATTATTTCCAGATGGGATTGAACTTGCCGAGCCGGGACAATGTATGTATTGTAATCCTTAAATATAGTGATTAGTTAATCATACAGTTTTAACCTGAAGATGCATTTCCTATGATTAGCCACTTACCAAAACAAATGGTTTAAAAAATTCCGTAAAGGTTTCTTCCCAACTGGCTCAGAATAATCTGTTGGTAATAAATTTTGTATTGCTACTTGTAACTCGTCTACTACTGTTTGAATTTGCTCTGCCTTGAGTCGATGAGACTGTGGAAAAATCAAAGGTTCCCCAATTCTCACAATTAATTCCTTACGGAAAAATAGGTCTTTTGTTCCAATTAGGGCAATAGGTAAAATTGGGACACCGGAGCGTAATGCATAAATTGCAGCACCACGTTTTAATGGTAATACCTGCCCTTCAACATTACCTAATTTACCTTCAGGAAAAATTAAAACACTGTCACCACGATTAAATATTCCCTGAACAATTCGATCTAATCTCCGCATTGATTCGATAGAATTTCCCTTAGGCACATACTTTTCGATATCCGCAGCAAGTTCTGTCAAATCTTCACGTCCAGCTTTTGCTGCGGCAATGACTGCTATTTCCTCCTTCCACATTCTTTCCAGAGGTATCACTCCCTTTGCAAAATGCAACAGGATTCGCTTCCATTTATTGTTATATAAAGTACGAGCATCACCCAAAATATGAAAATATGGTTTTGCGGGTAATTCCGATAGTAGTAAAAATGGATCAATATGGTTGAGGTGATTTGCCGCTATCAACACCGGAGTATTCGGAATGCGATCGCTATTTTCAACTTTAACGCGAAATAAAGTATTTATAATTATCCGCATTACCACACGCCGAATTTCACCGCTAATTTTCCACTCTTTGCCGCCTTCCGCCAATGCTTGCTGCGATGATAGCACCTGTTCTATTATTTGATTAGAAATGCGATCGCGGGCAAAATCTACGCCTTCACGGGCACGTTGGATTGCTTCTGCTGTTAATTCGGATTGATTATTAACTTGGTTGTTAACAAGTAATGCTGGCTTAACTGTCTGGTGGTAATGCAAAGTAGAGTTCATTGTCAGTTCTCTAGCTGGAAATAATAATTGCGAATTAGTAATACGATTTCAATCCCAGTTGGGAAATAATTAGTATTGATTGAGGTATATAACTAAACTACCGGAAATCAAGTAACCAAGGGATATCACCTAGACAGTTTTTGCTAATGTCCTTCCGAAAATCCGCCATAACTCTAGAAATATCCAGAAATCCCCAGAAATAAAAATAATTTTTCTTAATTTTGGTAGACAGACGCTTAATTGTCATACATGTGGTTATTTGAAAATGCACTCGATATTTTTTGGACTACTGGTGCATTATCTGGAGGAAGGCATTTGATTTTGATTGCAAATTACGCTTAAAATTCCTTCCAAGCAAAATCCCGCATCAATTGTCGCGATTTATCAGTGTATGCAACTCTATTTTCCTGCCTAGCTTTCAAAACCGTTTCTAAAGACTTAATAATTTGAGATATTTGTGGAACTGCACGCTTGTGAGGATGATTCTGAAAATATAAACATTCTTTAGTTGCCGATAACTCATCTTTACGGGGAGGTGCGTAGAAACTTAAAGCTTCTCTGGCGAGACAAGCACCAACTATTTCCACGTAGTTTGGATAGGTGACACAAAATACTAAAATTTCATCATCTTCTGGTTCATATACCACCGGGTCTGTTTTTTGAAAAGCCCATGACTTTTCCGAGCGATCGCAATGTACACTTTTGACATGGATTCTGGCATTTACCGTTTTGATATCCGCATCAAAACTTTTCTGATGCCTCTGATAAATGGAAAAATCAACCCCTTCAGTAATCTTTACCCCTATCCTCTGGATTTCTCTCTCAACAGCTAATTCTGCTAACTTTGCCCAATACGCTTGATTGACAATAATTGTAATGTCTCTTTGATTCCTGTTCTGAGCATAAATATCGCCAACAGTGTCTGCATAAATCTCAGCAAACTCTCTACAACCTTGTTTATCTTCCTCAGTCAGCCTTACTTTTGCAGCCATTTAGAAAAATTCTCAGCAACAGCGTACTAATTAACATCAGTATTCCTAGGGATGATTCCGCAAATCACAGTACCGAGCTAACACTTATGATGGACAAATTCTTCCCATCATTCATTTTTCTCCGCGTCCCCCCATCAGCCCGACATCAGTTGCTGCATAAAAAATCGCACCTGCTAAGATGCAAGCGCGAAAATATTTATATTCTAGAATCTAAAAATTTAGAATCCAAGAATGTAGAATCCAAAATCAGTCTTGGAAAGTTTAGCGGGGCAGAAACCGACACCGCCGACTTTCCACAAAATGCACCACCTAAAATCCTAAATATCTGTCTCGCTTAACTCACGAGTTAAATGGTCAAAAGGCTCATCAATAAAGCTAGTATTGGCAATTCCAGCAGCAGCAGCCTGTTCCTTGACGATATCCTTCATAATCTGGATACCGCGAACTGTAGGACCAATAGGCACGCTTAACGAATTATAAGTTTCGCGCAAGCCCTGCAATACTCGCTCGTTGAGAACATCCATATTACCAGCTACAAGTGCATAGGTGGCATAGCGCAAATAATAATCCATATCGCGCAAACAAGCCGCATAACGACGGGTAGTATAAGCATTCCCACCCGGACGAATCAGTTCGGGCAGTTCATCAAACAAAGCCGAGCCAGCTTGCTTGACAATTGCTGCGGCGTTAGCATTAACTGCTGCTGCCGCTTGTATCCGTGCGGTTCCGCTTTCAAAATATGATTTCAGATCATCTATGGCAATCCGGTCAAAATAACGTCCGGCAACGTCATAATTCTTAATTAAGCTTGTAACAGCGTCCCGCATTCCTTTTATCTCCCAATCAATCCTTTTGTATGCTTTGATATTAATTTTGCTGCCAATTATGCAATAAATGCATAAGCAACTTTTGACGTTACTTTCTTACCACTAAAATATCTTTAACTATATTTCGGGTGGCAGAGAAACATTCTTCTAATAAAGGATTCTAAGCCAAAGTTGTCCCTGTGAAATCTACTTTGTAGTTTTGTATAGTTATAACTGGGTAAAGGTTAATATAACCTTTAAAACTTTAGTTCTGTATCAAAAGGCACGTTTTTATCGACTGCCTATTCATAGGATATTCCAGGTGTCTCAGAATTTGGTTAGACCAACAGGGTCAGCAATGCATTGAGTAACAATGCGTTGAAGAGTATAACTAAAATGGCAATTTCCCTGGATTGGAAATTGAGGATTGAAATAACCGGGAGATAAGGAGTAACCATGACAACCCCACAAGAAGTCTTGAAAATGATTCAAGACAAAAAAATTCAGATGATCGATCTGAAATTCATTGATATGTTGGGAACTTGGCAGCATTTGACTATGTACCAAGACCAAATTGATGAAAGCAGCTTTACCGAAGGCGTACCTTTCGATGGTTCCAGTATCCGGGGTTGGAAAGGGATCGAAGCTTCGGACATGACAATGGTTCTCGATGCCAATACTGCTTGGATCGACCCTTTCATGGCAGAACCGACATTGAGTATCATTTGTAGTATTGCCGAGCCTCGTACTGGTGAAGCTTACGATCGCTGTCCTCGTTCGATCGCTCAACGGGCGATCGATTACGTAATTGCTAGCGGTGTTGGTGATACAGTATTCTTTGGTCCAGAAGCGGAATTTTTTATCTTTGATGATGTTCGTTTCGACCAAAATGCAAGTTCTGGCTACTACTACGTCGATTCTGTAGAAGGTAAGTGGAACTCTGGTAGAACTGAAGCTGGTGGTAACTTAGGTTACAAACCTCGTTTCAAAGAAGGCTATTTCCCCGTTGCACCTACTGATACTTTTCAAGATATGCGGACGGAAATGCTGCTGACGATGAAAGAGTTGGGTGTACCCATCGAGAAACACCACCACGAGGTAGCAACTGGGGGGCAATGCGAACTCGGCTTCAAGTTCGGTAAATTAATTCAAGCTGCTGACTGGTTGATGACTTACAAGTATGTCATCAAGAACGTTGCCAAGAAATACGGTAGAACCGTAACCTTCATGCCCAAGCCTGTATTTGGCGATAATGGTTCGGGTATGCACTGTCACCAATCAATTTGGAAAGATGGTAAACCCCTGTTCGCAGGGGATAAATATGCTGGTTTGAGCGAGATGGCGCTGCATTACATCGGCGGTATTCTCAAACATGCACCTGCACTGTTGGCAATTACTAACCCAACTACCAATTCCTACAAGCGCTTGGTTCCCGGTTACGAAGCACCTGTTAACTTGGCTTACTCCCAAGGTAATCGTTCGGCTTCGATTCGGATTCCTTTGTCTGGAAACAATCCTAAAGCAAAGCGCTTAGAATTCCGTTGTCCAGATGCGACTTCTAACCCGTATTTGGCATTTGCGGCAATGCTTTGTGCTGGTTTGGACGGGATTAAAAATAAAATCGATCCAGGCGCACCTTTGGATAAGAACATTTACGAACTTTCCCCAGAAGAACTGGCAAAAGTTCCTTCGACTCCTGGTTCTTTGGATGCGGCATTGGAAGCTTTGGAGCAAGATCACGCTTTCTTGACTGCTGGTGGAGTATTTAGCGAAGACTTTATTCAAAACTGGATTGCTTACAAGCTAGATAACGAAGTCAACCCGATGCGTCTGCGTCCCCATCCTCACGAATTTACTCTCTACTACGATTGTTAATTTGTTTTTTGGGGTAATCGTTTAATAGTTAATGGTTAATTTTTAGTCACTAAATCATTGACACATAACTGTAATCAACGAGATAAATCATAATTTAAGCCACCCGTCAACAATATGGGTGGCTTTTTTTGTCTGTTAGTCAGTGATTAGTTTCCGGTTATGACTTTTTCCCGTGACTAATAACCAGCAACTATTAAGCAATCATCAAATCACGAATAACCAATTTAACTCATCGATGCATTACTGCGATCGCAAATCATTCGCTTGCTAGGGTCAATCTTGCCCTGAACTGGGTTCCAATACTCAGAAACATCTCCAGGAAGACCAATCTCTTGTCCTGCACGTTCTAGCATCGATTGCTGGCGATTTTTAACGCTTTGATAGTGGCTTTGCATCAATGCACGAGCTTTTTCTTGTGTAGACATAACTGAGTCCTCTCTTAATCTTTTAATCTAGATTTTTCTCTTCTCTTTAAATACTATCTCACATTTTTCTGTAACAGGTGTTACACAATGATACTTTTTTATAAAACTTTACAATTTGTCATTGCCCTCATCAAGTCAAGTCCGGCTCATCAATGGCATGAATTCCCAATTAATTTTTCTCTCCATCCCATCAGTTTTATTGTCACTATCCCTCTTTTGTCAGATTGGGAGAATCTAATCGCCCAAACAGTTACAGGGCTTTAATTTCCAAGTTTTGTCTATAAATTTTAGTTTCTGTTAGAAAATAAAGCCTCAAACCTTGATTAAATCAAAGTCTCAGAATCAGCCTGAGATTATTGTTTTCCGAGAGTGACAAAACAGGGCTATGCAAGCGATTTTGCCAGACTCCTGATAATTTCTAAAAAGGCTGATAATGCTGGTGTTAAATTTTCAGCTTTCCAAGCAATACTTAATCCCGCTATTGGTGCTTCAGGAGTCAAGACGCGATAAACAACGCCTGTACGTTGAAAGTTTTTCACATGGGATGGTAGTAGAGAAATACCAATTCCCGCAGCCACAAATCCCAACATTACTTGCATTTCTCTAGCTGCACAGACAAAATTTGGGCGTAAACCGGCTCTTTGGTAAATATCAAAAATCTGTTCATACAATCCACAACCTCGATCGCGAGAAGCTAAAATTAACGGTTCATTAGCGAGTGTAGCGATCGCAATTTCCGGCTGTGCTGCTAAAGGGTGGTTTTCTGGTAAAGCCAAAATTAGAGGTTCCTGAAGCAAGATTTCCACCTCTAAATTTGTATCGGTGATGGGTGGTGTGACAAAACCAACGTCAAGATCATTTTTGCCAAGGGCGAGGACTTGTTCGCTCGTAGTCATGTGCTGCATAACTATCTCCACGTCAGGAAAGCGATCGCGAAATGCTTTGATAGACGTTGGTATAATGTCATACATTGATGACCCTTGAAACCCAACTGTTAACTGACCAATTTCCCCAAGACTAGCTCTTTTTGCTACTCTTATTCCTTGGTCGAAGCGTATCAGAATTTGCTCGACTTCTGCGAGGAAAATTTCACCAGGTAAAGTTAATTTGATTTGACGTTGGTTACGTTCAAATAATAAGATATCCAGTTCTTTTTCTAGATTTTGAATCTGACGACTGAGGGATGGTTGGGTAATATTTAATCTTTCTGCCGCACGACCAAAATTTAACTCTTCCGCTACAGCTAAAAAATATCTCAAGTGACGTAATTCTATATTTTCACTCATGCTTTTCAACTATCGATTCCTTGCTCAGAAGGCATTAGACTTAAATACCAGCTTTACCATAAATTATTAGAGAAGAATCAAAAACATACCCATGAAACTTGAAAATGCTGTGGCTCTTGTTACCGGAGCAAATGGTGGTCTTGGTGGTTATTGGATTGAAGGATTGCAGAATAGTGGAGTTGGGAAAATTTATGCTTGTGCCCGTAATATCCAGAAACTAGAGAGTTTAGTGGCGACAAACCCCAAAACAATTATGGCGATCGAGCTTGATATTACTGATGAAACTTCCATTGCCCAAGCCGCAGCAGAATGTACTGATGTCAATCTATTAATTAACAATGCGGGTATTTTGTTCAATCAAGGCTTAATTGCGTCCAAAGACCTATCAGCAGCTAGAACAGAAATAGAGATTAACTATCTGGGAACATTAGCAATGTGCCGTGCTTTTGCCCCAATTCTCAAAATTAATGGTGGTGGGGCAATTGTCAATATGTTGACTATTTTGGCAAAAGTCAACCTGCCCGCAAACGGTTCCTACTGTGCAGCGAAAGCCGCTACATTTTCCATGACGCAAGGGGTGAGGGCTGAGTTAGCTAGCCAAGGAACCCTAGTTGTTGGTGTGATGCCAGGTACAGTAGATACGGGAATGAGTAAAGATTATCCTCCACCAAAGGTTGCTCCCGCAGAAGTGGTTAGGGAAGGACTACAAGCAGTTGTGGACGGAGTAGAGGACGTTTATCCCGGTGAACAGGCACAGCAGTTAGCTGCACAGTTACTAAGTGACCCGAAAGCAGTGGAAAAAGCTTTAGCACAAATGTTACCAGTGAGTTAATCCAAACGAATGCATCAATCCTCCAATCCTCACTCAATCTCCGCCAAAAGTACCCTCTTAATAATTAGCACCCTCACGGTGATGTCTGGTGCAACAATTGCTCCCTCTTTACCGGCGATGCGGGAATATTTTGCTAACATCCCCAATGCTGATTATTTAGTTCGATTAGCATTAACATTACCAGCATTATTTATAGCTTTGGGTGCGCCACTAGTCGGTATTATTATTGACAGATTTGGACGTAAACCGTTATTACTTTTAGCCTTAATTCTTTACGGATTGGCGGGAAGCTCTGGTTTAGTTCTGAATAGCTTGAATTTAATTTTAGTTGGACGGGCTTTGCTGGGTATTAGCGTTGCGGGTATTATGACTACCGCCACGACATTAATTGCAGATTACTATATTGGTACAGCAAGGGCGCATTTTTTGGGATTGCAAGCAGCTTTTATGGGGTTGGGGGGTGTATTTTTTCTCTCCTTTGGAGGGTTTATTGCTGACCGAAATTGGCGTTATCCCTTCGGTATTTACTTAATTTCACTGCTACTTGTACCATGCGCCTTAATTTTTCTGACAGAACCGAAGCGCAACCAACCTGTAACAGTAGAAAAGGAAATGGTTTCAGATACACCGCAATATCTACCATTAAATTTAGTATTTATTACTTACGGCGTTGGTATTATTACACAGGTTGTATTTTACTTAATTCCCGTACAACTACCGTTTTATCTCAAACAATTATTTGGTGCAGGTGCATCTGAAAGTGGAATTGCGATCGCACTTGCAACTCTATTATCAGCGATCGCTTCGCTATTATACAGACAAATCAAAGCTAAACTCAGCTTTACCGCCATTTACGGTATTGCTTTCCTAAATATGGGCATTGGTTACTACTTCATTAGTTTGGGAACAGCCTATCCAGTAGTATTGTTAGGGTTAGCTGTGGCAGGTTCAGGTTTAGGCTTATTAATGCCGAATATGAATTTTTGCTTGACTTCTGTTACACCTGATGCAATGCGAGGCAAAATTTTAAGTGGGGTGACAACATCACTATTTTTAGGACAATTTCTCTCACCTGTGTTGAGTCAACCTTTGAGTGGAAGAATCGGTTTAGCTAACACCTACGCATCCGCAGGAGGATTGATGTTAGTTTTGGCAGCAGTAGCATTAATTACCTTGTGGAAATGGCGTTAATTTCCCAAACGTATTTACGACATATTTCGCTAACAGCTTGTGCATCTCCACCCATACCTACAAATCGATTTATCCCGACTTAATAATATAATCATGATATTAATTGGGTTATTATTGTGAGTTTCGATAATGTCTGTAAAGTGCTGGCAGAAAAATATCCAGCAGATTTTGTTAGGTGGTTAACTGCTGAAGAATCGACCAATGTTAAGGTTTAAAAACTGAGTTAAGTTTAGAACCAATTCGTGCAGATTCTGTAACTTTTCTACAAACTGCTAATCAGATTTTGCATATTGAATTTCAGACTTTAACGCAGTCAAATCCAGCGATTCCTTTCCGAATGCTAGATTATTCTGTGAGGTTAAAACGTCAATATAAGTGTCCAGTTGTACAGGTTGTAATATTTTTGCAGCAGACGGATGATGAAATCGCTTTTACTGAAGAATACGTGGATGATAGAACTAGACATCGCTATCGTGCAGTAAGAATGTGGGAGCAAGATTCAAGCTTATTTTTGAATAATTCGGCATTGTTACCGTTAGCACCTTTGTGTCGAACTGATTCCCCGCGAGATTTATTATCGCAGATTGCTCAGGAAGTCGCTAAAATTTCAGATAGGGATACAAGGCAAAATACGGCAGCATATATTGAGATTTTAGCAGGTTTACGGTTTGAGAAGGGTTTGATTCGTCAGTTATTAAGTGAGGATATTATGCAGGAATCAGTTATTTATCAGGATATTTTCCAGAAGGGTGAGCAGAAGGAAGCTTTTCGCTTTTTGAATCGACAGTTAAATCGACGTTTTGGTGAGATAGATTCATCAATAATTGAGCGGATCAGAATATTATCTACTGAATAATTAGAAGCGTTGGGGGAAGAATTTTTAAGTTTTTCAAATGTATCTGATTTAGTTACTTGGCTTGAACGAAATACAAGCAGTTAAGTAATCGTAGGGAAAATGTTGGGTTACGACGCATTGAAGATTATTGATTAAATTTACAGATACTTGTGCGTCTTCACGCAACCTATAAATCCCTATAAATCAATGCGATTTTACTCTTTGCTCATGTCACTGAATTGAAGAACGTAATAGTTTTTGTTAGGTTCATATAAACCAACTTTCAATTTTTAGTTCGAGAAAATCAGCGTAGTCTGTCACATTATTAGTAACAATAATCAAACCGTTAACTTGAGCGATCGCAGCAATTTGCCCATCTGCAAATGATGGTGTTTTGCCAATAGTTACCAGACGCGCTCTTTCTGTAGCGTGCCATTTAGCGGCATTAGTATCGTATGGCAGTAATGGTATATTAGGCTCTACTACTTCTTGGAGATATTTTTCTATAGTTTGACGTTTTTTAGACTCTGGAAGACGGTAGCACCCGAAAAGTAGTTCATGATAAACAACAGTGGCTGTTGCTATTTCATTTTCATGTCGTCCCAGCATTTCGAGAATATTTGAGTTAGGAATTGGGCGCAATGGCTCGGATAGAATATTAGTATCTAATAAAAAGCGCAAGTTCACCAACTTACCTCACGTCCAGGTGAAGAATCTCGCACATCTGCAAAAATTTCAGGTTCAATACCTGATACTTCTAATTGTTGTTCCTGACGAAATTTTTCTAGGGATTTGCAGAATTGAGACTCACCCAAGATATTTGCGGTTTTTGTGATTCCTCGAAGTCTGGAGAGGTTTCTGGGTTTTCCCTCTGAATCTGTTTCTTGTTGTAGAGAGGTAAGAAGAGCTTCTACTAATTGCCAACGTTCGGAAATTGGTAGTTGTAACACCTGTTTTTGTAGTTCTTGTAATGTCATTGGGGTTGAGTTTTCATCACGAAATACTCCCTAATTATAAAATGTTGGATTACGATGCATTGAAGATTATTGATTAAATTTACAGATAGTTGTGCGTCTAACCCAGCCTACGAATCGATGCGACTCTACTAGCAGAGTGAGTAGATATTTTATCGTAGGTTGGGTGGAGTGTAGCTTGCTTCCCGGAGGGTAATGTAACCCAACATTTTAATTTCTATATTTAGAGTAGTTGAAAATTTGTTAGTTTTTCCCCCTCAGTTATGTTGGGTTACGCAAAGCCTCCACCCAACCTACGGGAGATTGCGATCGCACTTAAATAACTTCTGAAAGCGTCTCTCATCATCCAACTCTGGATCATCAACGGCAAAAGTAAATTTAATCGTGGGTTCGGCTGTCATCGTACACTCCAAGGTTCCGTAATATACGCAGTTATAATCTACACATTCAAATTCTACGATTTCGGTCAGGAAAAAGATAGCGTTTACGCGATCGCAGCAGCTAATA
>NZ_JAYGHN010000007.1:0-52372 GCF_034931845.1 Calothrix sp. UHCC 0171 | reverse complement strand
AAACCATGCATAGCAGGTTAGAGCTATTATTTTGGGCGATCGCAAATACTTGGATTGAATTAATTAGCCTAATCACTGTCATACTAAAACTTTGATTTCCACGACTTGAGAAAAATCACACCAATGCGTTAACTTCAAGAGCGTAAATTGATCGCGGTAAAATTGAGTTCATGACGAATCAGCCCTTCTCTGCAATTCCTACCTGTGCTTGGAAACGTCCAATTGGTTTAGGCTGGGAAAAACCCTACACCGTTCGCTACCCCAGTAATATTGATGATGGACCCTGGCACGGTATGCCTTTGGGTGGTTTTGGTGCAGGTTGTATCGGGCGATCGCATCGTGGGGATTTTAATTTCTGGCATATTGATGGTGGGGAACATGTGTTTCAAAATATCCCCGGCTGTCAATTTAGTGTTTTTGAGTCCACAAATAGCCAAAATAGTACCAATTCTTCGCAAGCTTACGCATTATCCACCGCAGCACCCGTAGATGGAACTCTGGCAACTTGGAAATGGTATCCAGCTAGTGAAGATGTCGCCAATCATCTCTCCCCGTCTTCTCCTAATACCTCAACTACGGGAACCTACCATGCTTTATATCCCCGCAGTTGGTTTGTCTATGAAAATGTGTGGCAAACTCAACTCACTTGTGAGCAGTTTTCTCCCATTTGGGCAAATAATTACCAAGAAAGTAGCTATCCGGTGGCAGTATTTGTCTGGAAAGCCCACAACCCCACAAATGCACCTATTACCCTCAGCATTCTCCTTACCTGGCAAAATATGGTGGGCTGGTTTACTAATGCTTCCAAATCCCCGGAGGTAAAAATTCGCGATGATGGTAGTCCCGTTTACGAATATCAACCGCGTCTGCATGAAAGTAAAGATAATTATAATTATATAGTTGAAAATGCTGAGAAAATTGCTAGCTTGATGGCGCAGTCGGGAATCGTCACACCCCAGGAAGAAGGCGAGGGTGAATGGTGTATTGCCACGCGCAAACATCCCCAGGTTGAAGTATTCCATCATACACGTTGGAATCCGGCGGGCACAGGTAATGAGATTTGGGACAGTTTTGCTCTTGATGGTTCCCTAGCCAATATTTTAGATACGACTCCAGCGAATCCAGAGGAACAGGTGGCTACAGCTTTAGCTGTACGTTTTACTTTACAACCTGGGGAAAGGCTGGAAATTCCCTTTGTCCTCGCTTGGAATTTTCCCATCACCGAATTTGCTGAGGGAGTGAAATATTACCGTCGCTACACTGATTTTTGGGGACGGGGAGAAAATAGCGCCTTTGCTTTAGCTTCCATGGCGCTAGATGAGTATCAGCAGTGGCAACAACAAATCACAGCTTGGCAACAACCAATTCTCAATCGCCAGGATTTGCCAGACTGGTTCAAGATGGCTTTATTTAATGAATTGTACGACCTCACGGCAGGGGGCACTTTGTGGAGTGCTGCTACAGAAAAAGACCCCTACGGACAGTTTGCAGTGCTGGAATGCTTGGATTATCGTTGGTATGAAAGTTTAGATGTGCGTTTGTACGGTTCCTTTGGGTTGTTGATGCTATTTCCAGAACTGGAAAAGGCTGTAATCCGGGCTTTTGCCAGGGCAATTCCCGCCAGTGACGATCGCCTGCGTGTGATTGGATATTATTACACAATTGGGGCAGAGAGCCACCTGGCTGTTCGCAAAGCTGCGGGAGCAACTCCCCACGATTTAGGTGCGCCCAATGAGCATGTTTGGGAAAAGACAAATTATACTGCTTACCAAGATTGCAATCTTTGGAAAGACTTAGGTAGCGATTTTGTCTTGCAGGTATACCGTGATTTTATTTTGACTGGTGGTAACGATTATGATTTTTTAGCGGAATGTTGGGATGCGATCGTCCAAACCCTCGATTATTTGCAAGGCTTTGACAAGGATAACGATGGTATACCTGAAAACTCAGGGGCACCCGATCAAACCTTTGATGATTGGCGTTTACAAGGAGTGAGTGCTTACTGTGGCGGCTTGTGGCTGGCAGCTTTACAGGCAGCGATCGCGATCGGTTCTATTCTCAAGGTATCCCAGACAACTATGGATACTGATGCTATTGATAACCAAGTAAATCGCTTTCAAACTTGGTTGTCGCAGTCACTCCCTGTTTATCAAGATAAACTCTGGAATGGCAAATATTACAAACTTGACAGCGAAAGCGGTTCTGATGTCGTCATGACAGATCAATTATGTGGTCAATTTTACACCCGATTATTGGGTCTTGCTGATATTGTTCCCCCAGAGTGTGCTAATTCTGCTGTGCAAACCGTTTACGAAGCATGTTTTCTCAAATTCAACGCTGGTAAGTTTGGCGCTGCCAATGGGTTACGTCCCGATGGTTCCCCCGAAAACCCGAAAGCAACGCACCCATTAGAGGTTTGGACAGGCATAAATTTTGGTTTCGCCGCATTTTTGCTACAGATGGGGATGGAGACAGAAGCTTGGAGATTAACTGAGAGTGTTGTCAAGCAAGTTTACGAAAACGGCTTGCAATTCCGCACCCCCGAAGCCATCACAGCCGTCGGTACTTTCCGTGCAAGTACATACTTGCGGGCAATGGCGATTTGGGGGATTTATTTAGTCATCACTGCCAAGTAATGATGGAAAATGCAGTAGGCGAAGTTGCTGAAATCAAGTCTGGGTATAAGCTTACGCCTACGCAGACTGTACTGGGTAGGGAATTACGAATGACAAATTTCCCCTCTCTTGTCATTATTCCCTGACAAAGTCACAACTAGTCTCCGGATTGATGACGAGTTTAATAGATAAAGTTGCAAGATATCAAAATAATTTGTGTATTGCATTCCGAAGTTTTGGCGAAGATATTATTCCTAGCCAAGTTTCTCCTATGCAATTTCACAATGCTGAACTGGGTTGTTGGCAACTCCTAAGCATTTATCAACAGCTTATTAGCAACACTAACTTTACCTACTAAAACAAGCCATAATGATTTTTGCCAAACTTCATGTTGATGATTATCTAAATCTTTCTGGTAATTTTTATTTTGACGAAGAATATTAGTGATATAGTAATATTTTTTGACATTGAGGTATGTAATTAATATCTAAAAGCCTTGTTAAATAAGATTTATTCTTCTAGATAAATGTGTTTTAATATACTTTGGCTTGGTATTTAGGAGATAGAGAATACTGGAAAGATAAGTAAAATTTTCATAAAGGGCGAAAAGATTTTTTACCAGCCAATTTAAAATTGTCTCAAAATAGATTACAAATTGATTAAGTGCATCTGATGAACTAAAAATTTGGGTTTGGCTAACACAATGTTTCAATTAAAACTTTCACAATCCGAAGAGTGGCTAGGGAAATCCAGGAATGTGAGCCGATGACTGTAAGCTAATACTGAATATTTTGTACTCTTCGATTCCAACAAAAATACCCAGACATCAGAAACTGAACCATGAACTTCTCTCCGTTGTTACAAGTTCAGGGAGAGCATCAATTTAGTGAGATTGAGCTTTCCCTTACTCCACTTGCGGCTATTCATCAATTGTTGAAAGCAGCCGCAGGAGATACGAACCTCGCATCGGATTTGAGTCAGGTGGGGAAGACACGCAAGTTTGAATTAGGTGATGATTTAACTCACAATCACGATGTCACAGATAATGACACTAATATCCTGAGCGTAGTTTGTCAGGGTCGAGTCAGGTTGTTGGGGTACAATATGCGCTTAGGGCGTGAGGTATCGACGCAGTTACTTTCACCTGGGGAAAGCTTTGGTGGAGATAAGTTATTTGATTCTAGTGCTTTTTCTTATCGAGCGATCGCAGCCTCTAAAGGTAGTATTGTTGAAATTGGATTATCTCATTTGCACAATTGGTTACAGCAAATACCAAATCTCCAATCCGATTTCGAGCAAATAGTAGAATTCCGCCAAAGGTTAATATTTTTCAAAACAATGACTGAGTTGCATTTATACAGCAGCCAGAAGTTACAAAATATATTGCCACATTTCATCAAAACAGAAATTAAAGCCGGTGAATCGTTACAGGAATTTGCTCTGGGAAATCAAGGCAGGTTTTGGTTAAAGCACGGTAGTGTCTGCACTAGTAGCAGCGAAGCCGCAGTTCCTCAAATTGGTGAAAGCTGGGGATATCCTACGGTAATACCGCCAGTTTGGAGTGTGGAAACAGATTTGCTTGTCTATTATTTACCTGCTGAACATTGTCAACTCATCCCCTCTTTCCCCAATCAGATTAAAAGAGATATCCCAAGGACTACACTCTCAGTCCCAAAACAGTACAGGGGGTCTAACCCCCAGATGGTTGCATACCCAGAGGGTGAAGTATGCAGAGATGGTGAGACTCAGGAGACTAAATCTAGAGAGGCTGAAGTACGTAGAACTAAAGACACAGAGACATCTGTTCCCAGTGGAGACGCAGAAAGATTACAAGTCCCTACCTTCCCAGCCCGTCGCTATCCTTTCATTCGCCAGCAGAGTTCTTCAGACTGTGGTGCCACCTGTTTAGCAATGGTGTGTTTGTATTGGGGTAAAAGAATTAGCATAAATACATTAAGAAATTTAGCCCGGACTAATCGCACAGGGGCAACATTACCAGCATTAGTGGATGCAGCAATAGCTTTGGGTTATGAAGCGGCGGGAGTACGGGCTTCTTTGAGTATATTAGAATCGCAAACTCACCCTTGGATTGCCCATTGGCAAGGAATTCATTATGTTGTAGTTTGGCAAATTAGGAGCGATCGCATCACAATTTCCGATCCCGCAATTGGCAAACGTATTTTACACCGGGATGAGTTTACAGCCAATTGGACTGGATATGCCCTGATAATGACACCAACCGCAAGGTTACAACAAATCAAGAATGAAAAGATTTCCCTACAGACTGTGTGGCAAACATTCTGGCATTACCGACGTTTACTTGCACAGATAACCTTGGCTTCGGTGATACTGCAAATATTTTGGTTGATAATGCCTCTCATTGCTTGGATAGTTATCGATCAAGTCATCACAGCCCAGAATTATCTAAAACTGAATCTCTTTGCCTTGGGATTTTTGCTGTTTGGAGTTTGGCGCTTGTTGGTGCGGGCTGTGCGCCAATATCTACTGGATTACCTCTCAAATCATCTTGACATGAACTTGCTAGGTCATTTTATTCGCCACACCCTAGAATTACCGTTACAATTTTTTACCTCACGCCAAGTCGGAGATATCATCACTCGCGTTGAAGAAAACCGCAAAATTCAATCATTTTTGACTCGCCGTGCCGTCATCGTTTCTGTGGATGCACTCATGGCAATTGCTTGTTTTGGAGCGATCGCTTGTTATAACCTGCAATTAGCTTTACTTACCATTGGCTTAACAGTACCTGTTGCTCTCTTTTCCTTAACTACAAGTCCAGCTAGAGAGGGTATTTCCCGTGAAATTGCCCAACAAACAGCAGCACAAAATACAGCCATAGTGGAAATGATCACAGGTATCGCCACAATCAAAGCGGCGGCGGCGGAACGATGGGTGCGATGGCATTGGGAAGAGCGTTTTGCAAATGCAATCAAAGCTAAATTCCAGGGACAACGACTAGCAAATAACCTCCAGCTAGTTAGTAACACCATCAATCATCTCGGTACTACTGTTTTATTGTGGTGTGCAGCCATGTTTGTAATGCAAGAGCAACTTTCCGTCGGGCAGTTTGTCGCCTTTAATATGCTGGCTAGTAGTATTTCTAATCCAGTGTTGGCGTTATTGGAGTTACGAAGCGAATACCAAGAAGTAATAGTTTCCATGGAAAGACTGAATGATGTCTTGGAAACCCCACCCGAAAGTAACCTCCAGCAACAGTTAGAGGTATTGCCGAAGATTCGCGGTGAAGTCCAGTTTGAAAATGTGACTTTCTGCTATGGCTCCGACAAACGAGACACATTGCAAAATATTTCCTTCCGTATTCCATCTGGACAAACAATTGGCATTGTCGGTACTAGTGGTGCTGGAAAAACAACACTGGTGAATTTACTTGCTGGTTTATATCAGCCCACTTCCGGAAAGATTTACATCGATGGCTACGATATTGCTGAGGTTTCACCCCAGTCTCTACGGGCACAACTAGGAATAGTACCGCAGGAAAGCTTTTTGTTTTCCGGAACAATTTGGGAAAATATCACCCTATTCAATTCGGAATTTTCCCTAGAAAATGCGATCGCATCTGCAAAACTCGCAGCCGCAGATAACTTTATTCAGGCGCTACCACTAGGTTACAGCACTCCCATTGGTGCTAGAGGAAGAATGCTCTCAGGGGGACAAAAACAGCAAATTGCGATCGCTCGTGCCTTAATTCGCCATCCCCCAATTCTCATCTTGGATGAAGCCACAAGTCACCTGGATGTGGATACTGAAAGCCAAATTCAACAACACCTGTCGCGGCTGACTGCAACTACTTTCATCGTTACCCATCGAGCCAACCTGCTTCAAGATTGCGATCGGATTTTCCTTTTCGACCGAGGTATCATACTTGCACAAGGCACTCATAAATATTTAATCGCCGAGAACAAGCTATATTCACATTTAATCCAGCAACATCACCCAATCTCGTAATTATGACAACAACCAAATTCACTCATGCTTCTTTTGCATTTGTTGATACCCATGAAACTACAATAAATTCATATATTTTTTATATTTTCTTGCTGTTAAGTATCTCTAAAGCTGATACTTAATTTTTCATTTTCTGATTGGACTGCATGTTGCCATATTACTATTTCGATACTTTTCTAAATAGATTTTTTATTCCGTTAAACAGTATCGAAAACAACTTTTTATCTACAGCAGTTAATGAAATTTAATCCAAAAAGCATAATAGTTTTACCGGAATTTTGCATTGACAGTAAAAACATAAAACTCTTGTGTAGCAAGCATTAAGTCTATGCAAAGCAAAAATAAATTCACAAAATTTAAAAAGCATTCTCAATATTTATATTTCTATAAAAATATCAAAATCCTACCAAAAATTATTTCTTTATCAATGATTTATAAAGGAATTAAGTGCTACAATTTTCTGGGGGTAGTCTACTAGAACAAAATACTGAAAGTCAATGTTAATGAGGGGTAAAACCCCCTAGCTAATAATTACAGGGTGACAAAAATAAAAGTTGCACATTACTTAAGTGAATCATCAAGTAGTTGAGTAAATTTGACTCATGGAAATGCCAATTTGGCAGATGACAATCGAAACCAAAAAACGTAAAATTACCAATTTGTGTATCGAAAATGAGAAATGAATATTTGATTGACTAAGTAAAAATTAATGAATAAACACTTAGTTTTTTAAAGAATATTCGTATCAATTTTTACAGTATCTGTTCTTGAAGAGTAATTTAATTAACGAATCGAGGAGGAAGTTGACGAGGGAAAACTGCATCTACCGATAAGTAGGAAATGAACGCAAGGTACAGGGACGCAATGCTTATAGCAGGTACAACCAAGCCAAGTGAAGGTTAGAAGAATTACTAAATTCTGATTCCATCGTCAAAAGCTTGGATGAAAACAGTTAGGTTTCCTAACAAGGGTCAGTTCATGAAAATAATCATCAGGTCAAATGCAGTTGAAACCTCCGGCAAAACACTCAAAGGTGTCGTATTCATGTCGATTCCAGTCACCGATATTAGCGTAGAAGACTCAGGAATAAGCCTGAAGGATTTGAGTACCTATCCTGAGTTAGTGCCTGGAACTATGGACATTCAAGGTGGTAATATAGTTACACCAGTAGTTATGTCATCAAGGTCAGTAAATAACTCAGTTGCAACTGTTAATACCAACAACAACTTGTCGGCATCATTGCAAATAATGCTCAATCAAGCCCCCTCCTCTGTTGCTTACTTGTTACTGTTGAGTAGTATTCTTTTTCTAGTCATGGTTATTACTTGGGTGTGGAATGGAAGTATAGAAGAAATTAATCAAATTAGGGGAAAGCTTGTACCCATCGACTCAGAAAAAGTACAGCAAACAGGAGTTATGCCACAAAGCATCAAGATTACAGAGGCACAACTTAAATATAGTTATTCCCATCCCCACTATTCCCAACTAACCCAGAAAATTGACGTTCAAAACCAGCATTTGACTGAGATTCACAACAAATTAAATCGAATTAAAGCATTGATGCTGCAAACCAATCTAGCTGATGCAATCAACACTCCGCGATCGCTCACACAGGTCAAATCAGCCTTGACATCGACAGCACCAGAAACCGATAAAACTAATCAAACATGGCACATTTTATTGCCAAAAGTGACCCAAAATCGTTTGACTCACTTACAACTGCAACAAAAAATCCAGCAAGAAATCCAGCAAGAAGTACATCAATTAGCAAAAGACATCACACAACTACAAATTCAGCTAACCCAAACTCGCACCACAATTAGCACAATTCAGAATCGGATTAAACATAACTTGGCTAATAGCCAATGTCCAATCTCTAATCACCAATGTTCAATTCCTAACAACCAATAGCATTTAATCCATTCATTACTTCACCTAAACTTGATAGAACCATGAACAAAGAAAATTCCGGCATTAGTAGCAAATTTGATAAAGCAATGAATCCCGAACAAATAGATCGGGTAGTTGAGGCAATTTTAGCCGGTAAATATTCTTGGGCTTGTGTATTAATGTTACGTTTTGCTGGGTATAATCCTTTACATTATATTCCCTATCGTACTTATAATCGCCTCCTCAAAGAAAATTCTTCTGGTGACAAATCCCAGCAGCAGAGTAATGATAACTCTCGTATGAATAAGTCTGCTCATGAAAAGCGTTCTGATGCGAATTTATCTCCTAGTTGTTTGAGCAAAATTAAAGATTTAGCTTATTTAGAGGTAGTTGGGAAACAAAAAAGGGAGATTCACGGTGGCAATCTTGATGAATGGTTATCAGCACAAATTAGTGAAACTCAGCAGATAAAATCGGATTTACAGTCAGAATCTGATCAATATATTGGCGTGAAATTGTGTGATTTCAATTAGGATATTTCAGGAGCGTTTATTGTATATCTCTGGCTTATCTAATCAGCTGGAGATATATGACACACTTAAATAATCAGATATTTATCAGCAGAGAGTTGGAAAAAAACTGACTGTTATATTCTACTTAGGAATGAGAATTTAAATTTAATAACCTGCATTTCCGATTTAATCGAGAATGGTGCGTTACGCTAAGCTAACAGCACCAGACTTTTGCACCTTCTTTAATCCATAATCCTTAGCAATATTAATTTATTTTTTCTTTGCAAATTAAGTGCCAAATTGGCAAACGATTAGTATTTATTTTTTATACATTGTATGTAAGGAAAGCAAGCGAGTGTCAAATTTATAAATAATGAGGAGTTAATATATTGAAATAATAACAGTTATCATTTAATCATTGGGTCAGAAAGAGGAAAGGATAGTTAAATTGCTCCCAAGCAAAAAACAAAATATCATCGCGAATGGTGGTTATTTTTACTCAATAAGTAAAAATAAAAAGCGATACTGAAACTATTTTGTGTTTGTGAAAATAACTATTATTGAGTTTCTCTCTAACCCTATAACTATCATAATTTTCCCCTAGAAAATTCTTCGATGAACAAATTTTTCTAGACTTGGAAATCATTAAATAAGACTGGAAGCTATAAACTCTCATGGCTTCCAGTTTTTTATGTCGATTTTTAAGTAACAAGGACTACTCAAAAACCGAATGTATAATTTACTGTAGTAACAAGTAATCTTTGCTCTTCTCTTTGAGACAAGCAGCATGGGTGCAGTAAATATAATCAAATTGTGACAATGAACGATGATCCTCAAATTGTTATTGAATCCGAAGAGGTTATTAGCTTCCTCAAGCAAGAAATGAGACTCAAGGAAGTATACAATTCGATTTTATGGCAACGAGCGATCGCACGTGTCGCCCAAGAGCAAGAAATAACTATTAGTACCGATGAAATTCAAGCAGAAGCAGATAGACAGCGTCGAGAATTACGCCTGGAGAAAGCAGCCGATACGCTACTGTGGCTTAACGAACAAAGAGCGACTCCCGAAGAATGGGAAATTGGGATTCGCAATCGCTTGCTAGCGCAAAAGGTTGCCGAGAAGATGTTTGGCAAGGAAGTAGAGAAATTTTTTATCCAAAATCGTTTGGAATTTGAACAAATTGTCTTATACCAAATGGTTCTAGCCAACGACAAACTTGCTCAAGAACTTTACTTTCAAATCGAAGAAGGCGAAGTGAGCTTTTATGCTGCTGCACATACTTATGATATTGACGAGAAGCGGAGGCAGAAATGCGGCTATGAAGGTGCAATCTACCGTTGGGCACTGGAGGCAGATATTGCGTCCATAGTGTTTAATACATCTCCCAAACAATTAATTGGACCACTGAGAACTGAGCAAGGATATCATTTATTTTGGGTTGAGGAACTAATTGCAGCAGAGTTAACTCCGCAACGCTATCAAGAAATTCTCAATCATATGTTTAAACAATGGCTAAACGCCGAAGTTGAAACCATTCTCAATCATTCATTGTGAATGAAAATCATCACTCAAATACAACCGGATGCTCATTTGTCAATAGATATCTCTCAGTAAAATGTTAAGAATTATTAATAAAATCACCTCAGCGTTACGGTTCATTGCAAAAACAGAACATCAGCAAGTCAGTATGATAAGTTTTGATGATGTTAATCAACTGCTAAAGATTAATTAATTAAGGAGAATACAGTGGCGACGGAATCAAATTTCCATAAGGGTAAAGACGCTGTACGTGAGGATTTTAGCGACTATGTTGCCCATCTACAGTTTCATATGACACTACAAGCCCGCAATCTGGTTCCATCCTTCAAACCTACGAACCCAACAATTGCCGATAGTCGAGAACAATTGTTACAAGAAACGCAAGCAACCTTGGAAAAGCAGATTTCTCGGCAGATGCTATGAGATATATATAAAATTTTACGAAATTTAAAATACAATGGGGGCAGACCCAATCTGGTCAACACAAAGTTGTTCACGTTTGGTCTGCTTTTTGATTATTTTTGAGTTATTAAAATTACCTTTTTGGTTCTGTTGCTGGGCGTGTCTCCTTTGCCAATTTTTTAGGGAGGAAGATCACGTTAACAGCTATTAAATTAAGATTATGATTGCAACACTGTCCACTATTCTCTGTCACCTAATAGCTGAATGGCGGCTCGAATGAAAATGAATTCACTAATATCTCAAAATCTGAGCGTGGTTATTCGACCTGCACAATATCGCGATTTAGACGGTATTGAGCGTTTAACAAATGAATCATTCGCAGCCCTCACTCCCCAGGGAGAGAGCGATGGGATGAAGCAGATGCAATGGTTGCGACGCTGGTATGGATTGCTGAAATTTTTGAGTTGGTTCCCCAACCCCTTAAAGTATCGTTTCTTTGCCTACGTAGCCGAACAGGGACGGGTATTGCGAGGAATGGTGCAAGTTTCGCCTTTCAACCGGACTCGCAGCACTTGGCGTGTAGATCAAGTATTACTAGAACGCGGTTGCGACAGGTTAGGAATTGGTTCGCAGTTACTACGTCATTGCTTTGAGTCAATTTTAGAAGCACGCACTTGGATACTTGAAGTTAATATTAACGATACTGATGCCCTGGCTTTGTATCGTCGTAATGGATTCCAGCGTCTTGCGGAAATTACTTACTGGGATATCATGCCGGAATTATTGGCAGATTTGGCACAATCAGAGCCAGATTTGCCAAATTTGTTGCCAGTGAGTAATGCTGATGCTCAATTGTTATATCAATTAGATACGGCATCGATGCCCCCTTTGGTGAGACAAGTATTTGATCGTCAAACCTGCGACTTTAAAACAGGTTTATTTGAGGGTTTAGCAGATGCAGTCAAACAGTGGCTGAATAAAACCGAGGTAGTAAGCGGTTATGTATTTGAGCCACAGCGTAAAGCTGCCATTGGTTACTTTCAGATTAAACTCGATCGCCAAGGGAAAGAGCCTCATGTCGCAACATTGACGATTCATCCGGCTTATACGTGGTTGTATCCCGAATTGCTATCACAGCTAGCCCGGATTGCCCAAGATTTTCCCCAGCAAAGTTTACGTTTGGCTTCTGCCGATTATTTACCAGAAGGGGAAGAATATTTAGAGCAAATAGGGGCAAGTCGGATCGAGCATACCTTGATTATGTCGCGCTCGGTGTGGCATAAAGTACGCGAGTCTAAGTTTGTTTCCTTAGAAGGGATTCAACTTCCAGAAGTTTTGCAAGGGTTACAACCCGCACGCAAACCTATACCTGGAGGTATGTCTTGGGGACAACAAGGAAAGCGATCGCTCCCCGACAGAAGATTACATAATAATGTTAAAAATAATACCTCTAAAGATTCCGTTGCATTTTTCCGTAATCACGGTAGCGTAGAAGCATCAGGTCAAGTTGAATCTGATGTTGATCAGGAGCAACCACGTGGATGATATTAGGGACAAACAGAGGCAGGGAGAAAAGGCGGAGTATTCACTCACCCCATCCTCTCCCCATGTCACCCCATTTTATTCCCAATCTCCATCTAAATACATTTCCGCATTAGGTTTGGATGTTGGACGTAAGCGGATTGGTGTTGCCGGATGCGATCGCACGGGATTAATTGCAACTGGTATAACTACAATTGAACGCGCTCGCTTTGAGGAGGATATCGAGCAATTACGTCAATTGATCAACGAACGGGAGGTAAGTGTCTTAGTTGTGGGTTTACCTTACAACATGGATGGTTCGTTGGGCTTTCAAGCCAAACACGTACAAAAATTTGCCAACCGCATCGCCAAAATTCTCAAATTACCAATCGAATATGTTGATGAGCGGTTAACCTCATTTCAAGCAGAACAAATGTTAATTAGCGAGAATCGTTCGCCATCACGTAATAAAGGATTGATTGATCGTAAAGCAGCAGCATTGATTTTACAGCAATGGCTTGATGCCAGAAGGGTTAATCGGTAAATGGTTAATGCTGAATGCAAAAGAGGCAGTGAGCAAAAAAGAAGGTAATTATTAATACCAACACTTGCTCGAACATCGCCAATGCCCAGCAAACAATAACTAATCATCAATAACCAATAACCAATAACCACCAACCGACTTGGCATGATATTCTGAAGTTTAATAGCCAGCTAGACTTCGATTTAATTGACATTGCCTGTTAATAAAACAGTTAAGCAGTTTTTGCAGTTGCTGGTAGTTAATATACTCGTATATGTCGGCTATGTATTCCTCACAATTTCCCGAAGACAATGATAAAGCTCAAGCTGGTTCCATCACTTTAACAGATGACCAAGGGCGATCGCTTGAATGTTATGTAGAGCATTCACTCTCGGTGGAAGGGCAAGAGTACGTTCTCCTTCTTCCTGTAGATTCTCCAGTGGAAATCTTTGCTTGGCAAGGTGACGATGAGGAAGAAGAAGCTATTTTGGTAGAAGATGACACCACCATCGAAGAAATTTTCCCCACCGCACAAGCTGTACTCTCAGAACAAAATTTGGCGCTCAAAAATACTGCATACGCTCTGACGGTGGGAGGAGAACTACCACCTGTAGAAGAATCTGAACTCTTCACTTTAGAAATTGAAGACGAAGACGCAGATTTAGAACCCGAACAATTGCAATTGCTTGCAACTTTCTATCACGAGGAGCAAGAATACGCAATTTATACGCCTTTAGACCCTTTACTCTTCTTTGCACGGTTTACCAAATCAGGTCAACCAGAACTACTTTCTCCAGAGGAGTTTCGCAAAGTCCAGCCACTTCTAGAAGAACAGTTGTTTAATGAGGTGGAATAGATTATGAGTTAATGGTTATATGGTGGAGGAAAACAGGAATGGGGAAATACGGGAAAAAGAAGAAGTTTCCCAGGCTCCTGCTTTCAATTTCTTCTACAATGCCTATTAACCACTAACTACTATCAATTAGGTCATGAAAGAAAAAAGGTGGCAGCAGTTATTTTAGTTAGCTTGCTGCCTTTATTTTTGGTAATTTTCACTGCTTCCGACTGGTATGGTGAAATTGGGCATTGGTATTTTCTGCTTTGTCCTGATATTATCTTTCCCTAGCAACTTGTAGTGGAAGTCGTTACTCACAAATAACTAGTACAAGAAGGCAGAAGTAAGAAGGCAGGAGGTAGAAGGCTCAAAATGTTGAGATATAAGCTTTTTCCTTCAAATTAAGGGTTGCCTTATTTACGCCGTACTGTACTAGTATCTATGCCAAGTTTCAACATCTGATACTTGATCTAATTCCCAATTCGCCATTATTTATGAACTGGAACGAACTTTTACAACCCGACTTGATTTTAGAAGCTTCGATATTGAATCTGACTCCCGATATTGTCCAACAATACGAACTTAAAGGATTGGTGCTGGATGTTGATGAAACGTTAGTGCCTTTTAATGCGGCTGATGCTTCATCCGAACTCCAAGACTGGGTAAAGCAGATGCGCGAAGTTGTTTCCCTGTGGCTGGTTAGCAATAATATCAGTGAAGTCAGAATTGGTAATATTGCTCGTTCTTTGGATTTACCCTACTACCTTGGTGCCGCCAAACCATCGCGTCGTAAAATCCGTGCAGCTGTGGAACAAATGAATTTACCAGCAAATCAAGTTGGCATGGTTGGTGACAGATTATTCACTGATGTCCTGGCTGGCAATCGCTTAGATATGTTTACAATCCTTGTAGAACCCATTGTACATACTGACGTGGCAATGCGATCGCACCCCATTCGTAATTTTGAAGTCTGGATTTCGGAGATTTTAGGAGCTACAATCAACCCCAAGAAACAACGCTTTACAAGAATTAACAAAGATTAGTAAACCTTGAGAAGACTAAATCTAAAGAAATAATTAAAAAATATTTGTTAGATTAAAAAATCAGAGATTATAAAATTAATAAGATGGGGTAAGCAAGTTAAATACCCTAGTGATAGTAATCATCTATAAATTCTGTAGAGCGTCAGACCTTGCTATATAAAGGTTTTGGCGCTTTATTAATTTTGCCATGCTGAATATTCAAGTCGTTAGTTATAAGTAAAAAATGCTAGTACGTGAAGGCAGAAGGCAGTCCCAATGAAAAAATTTCATCGCCAAGCATCAAAGGCGGACACGGAGAGACGGGGACGCGGGGACGCGGGGAATAATAAATGACTAATGACTCTTTCAAGCTAGAAGGAATAAAGAGGCTTCTGGCTGTTTCAGCTAAATAAAGAACTATAATGGCGCAATTGCAACGCATTGTCATTTCCCCCGAACAACTTCAAGAACAGAAAATATCCCTCACACCCGAACAGTTACATTATTTAGTCCGAGTATTACGATCGCATGATGGAGATAAGTTTATTGCAATTGATGGTACTGGAAACTGGTGGTTAACTCAATTACAGGGTGAATCTGGGATAGTTATAGAACTTCTTGATGTCAACACCGAATTACCTATAGCTGTAAGTTTATTACTAGCCTTACCCAAAGGAAATGGATTTGATGATGTTATCCGGGCTTGTACTGAGTTAGGAGTAACAAATATTGTGCCAATGTTGAGCGATCGCACTCTTCTCAAACCCAGTCCACAAAAATTAGAGCGCTGGCGCAAAATAGCCATAGAAGCCGCAGAACAATCGGAACGCACCATGATTCCCACAATTCTCGAACCCATGAGCTTCTACAGCGCATTATCATCATTTCCTAGCACACAAAAATACATTTGCGAAGGACGCGGCAATCATTCACACTTGCTGAGTTACTTACAGAAGCCAGGAATAATAACTAATGATCAAATAATAATAGCGATCGGTCCCGAAGGAGGTTGGACAGAAGCAGAGCTTGAACTAGCAATTACAGGCGGATATCAACCAGTATCTCTGGGAAAACGCATCCTCCGCGCCATTACCGCCCCAATTGTGGCATTGTCCCTAATCTCCGCAGCATGTGAAGTATAAAAGATATATCTCTCTGCGCCTCTGCGTGACTTATCTTTTTAATAAATAAACTAATCACCTATGCTAGAACAGGTTGCTGCTGCCTTTGAACAAAAAGACTATAAAACCGCCAAAAAATTACTTAAGCAATTGTTAAAAGAAACACCCGATGACCCAATGGTAAAGCTGTATGCAGCCAAAATCCAAGAACTATCGGGAAAATGGGAAGATGCCGAAAAAATCTATCGGAAATTGTTACGCAACACCACTAACAGCAAAATCCTCTCTCAAGCTAGACAAGGATTACAAAGACTCCGGGAAATCACGGAAGCAGAACGCCAACGTGCTATTTCCCAAGCGACATCCGATGAAAATGCCAATGAGCCGGGGATATTAATCTTAGAAGCTATTAGCAACGAACTTAAAACTGAGGCGGCTCAAAAGTTCGCTAAAATTATGCAGATTGAACCTTATAATGCCAGACTATTACTACCTAGTCGTGGCTGGCGTTTATACCGCACTGGTGCCATTGGAGAACTGAAATTTTACGGTGAACAACTTCAGCAAAATAAAATACCTTGTTTTTGGTCAACTTTAACTGCAATACAACAAATCCAAGTTTTTCAAGTTAAGTATTTGCAAGAAATTAATCCAGAAATTAATCCAGAAATTAATCCAGAAATTAATCCAGAAATTAATCCAGAAATTAATCCAGAAATTGATTCACCCATCACCATAGTTTGCACCAACCAATCTGAACAACTTGGTTCTTTAACATTTGCGCCTTCGGAAGTCAAAGCACGTGTTCAAGGATTGTTACCGATTTTTGAAGAAGTAGTCAACCTCAGTAACCGTCTCAAAATCGATCGCAAAACCAAAACACAAGACTATACACAATTTTGCGATTTACACCTACCCAAACGTAAATGTATCCTCCGCTTTCATGATAGTAGTTATCAATTCAAACAAGGAATCGACTTTACAACTACAGCCAATAGCAACACTCTCAGGATTAACTGGAATAACTTAACTCATTGGCTTAATCAACAACTACCACAGGTGAAAATCTGGTCTGATTTTACATCCTTTGCCGAAACAATATTAGACCAAAACGAAATGCTGAGTCATATCCAACCTCACACCCATCTGTTTCGCAGAGAAGCAAGTAACTGGGACCCAGCATTTCATTTATATAGTGGATTAGTATTGACGAAAAATTGTGATTAGGGTGTCGGGTATTGAGATACTGCTACTTCTGAACAGGTGTCTTCACTGTACGCGCCATTTCCAAGAACGCATTCATATTCGCACCTGGACGGCGGCGACCATTCGTGCTAGGAGTAAGAAGATACTTAGTTGCAAAGTTGTTATCACCAGATTTTTCTGGCTTTCTCGCTACTGCTGCGGCTGCTAGTTCTGCGGGATCCATCGGTTTGACAACTTCCACTTTTTTCTCTACCTGTGCAGCTTTTGCGCCTTTTGCACCTTTTGCGGCTTTGACTTTCGCAGATTTTGCTGGAGCTGCATCTTCTTTTTTGGTGGGCTTACCGTTAGAAGTGGCGGTAGGTACTGTCGCAGGTGTAGGTTGTACAGCTACGGGTTGAGCAGGTTTTTCCTCTGGAGCAGATTTTGCTTCCTGGGAAGGCTTCTTCTCTTCATTATCCTTAAGCTCTAAATAGAAATTATTGTCGCTTTTTTTAGCTAAATTTTTGATAAATCCAAACATGATTACTATCTCTCCCTTGCTCTGAATAATGATTGAATGGAACCTAGGCAAAATAGGTAATATTTTACCCTTTTGAATAGTTAACTAGTGCTGTAAATTTTAGTTTAGCTAGCACTTTACAAACGACAAAATTTCATGTAAATAATTTTGTCTTTATCCCCATAAAAATTAGGTCATAAAAATTAAGTCAATGACCTATTTTCTGCTTATTTTTCGAGATTTAATCACTTTTGTTTCTATGTTATGCTTTTCACAATCTACTTATTTTTAGATGTTTCCACTCCAACAACAAAATGACACTTGACTCAGAAAGTCAATACCCAAAATATACCAGATAAGTAGCATCTAAAGATATGTGACACTCTATATAGATATTATGAGATTTTACTCTGTTTAAAGCAATGTTTTGTATCATATATGTTTACAAAAATTTACTTAATCTCTCCTGTAGTTCCAATGATGGTGGCGAAATCAGCAATCCAACGTAGGGGGACAGGAGAAACGAAAAATTGTCAAAATCAGCTTTATCTCTGACAAGTTTTGCTATTTTTCTCAATCGAGATGAATATTGAGATGAATGACGCGATCGCAACTATCTCAAGTAAAATATTTTACATTATTTGATTCGTAAAATCATGGAGATAGAAAAGCCTAAACTTCATAATCAGACAAATCAGAATCAACTTGTATTAGTGCATGGAATAAATGATACCGGAGCCGTGTTTGACAAAATGGCGACTTTCTTGAGAAATCAGGGATGGTTAGTACACACGTTGGATTTGGTTCCCAATAATGGTGATGTAGGGCTAGATAAACTAGCACAGCAACTTGGCAAGTACATTGCTATTAACTTCCCAGAAGAACAAGCGATCGATATTATTGCTTTTAGTATGGGGGGAATAGTCAGTCGCTATTATATTCAGCGACTCGGAGGAATTAAGCGGGTACAGAGATTTATTACTATTTCCTCTCCCCACTATGGTACAGTCATGGCTTATGCATCCCAACGTCCTGGTTGCGTGCAAATGCGTCCCGATAGTTTGTTTCTCAAGGATTTAAATGCTGATGTCAACATCTTGAGGCAGATAAACTTTACCTCGATTTGGACACCCTATGATTTAATGATAGTTCCCGCGACAAGCTCACAAATGTCATTTGGACGCGAGGTAATAGTGCCAGCACTAATTCACCCCTGGATGCTGACGGATATTAGGACTATGAAAACAGTTGTAGAAGCTCTAGGAGAAGCGTTTATAATTCGGAATACTCACTCCAGTTAAAAGTATTTTGTCTCTTTCCTGTAGGGTAGAGTAGAGATAAACTGAAGAATTGGTAGTTCAACCCTGTCTTTTGTATCGATACTACTCAAACATCATCAAAAATCAAAAAGTATCCCCGATTTCTAAGAATCGAGGATATTAATCTTATTGATTTAAATGTCGGCTTTAAATGTCAGCTTGAATGCGAGTCATTCATCAAGCTAAAATTACGAAAGCCATTCTAAAACAGCTTCATCCTTAGTATTGGTATTCCGAGAAGGTGTTTCGCGGGTAAATTTCATGTGAATGGAACGGTTTTGCTCGCCATCTGCGGCAACTGCCATAATTGGGTAATCAATCAAACCATCTTGGAAGGACATTTGGAAGCGGAATGTACCATCTGGATTTAGTTTAATCGGACGACCACCAATAGTTACAGTGGCATCAGGTTCAGTTGCACCATAAACAATTAACTCAGCATCCGCAATTAACCAGAATTTGCGTGGACGCATGGGTACATCCCCAGAGAAACCAGCACCAGACATTCCCACACCAGACATATTTAAACCAGATGTGGTAGGAACTGCCCACATGCCCACACCAGAGGGGAAGACGTAGGAGCTAATAGCTTGTTCGGGAGCCATCGAACCTGGAACATGCTGCATTGAACCAAACAACGAACCAGCTACGCGCATAGCTTCTGCTGATTCTGCCATGCCAAAAATTTGTTCGTAAATTGCATTTCCGTTCGCAGAGCCAGTCGCCGCAAATTTCTTCGCAGGTGGAACGAGTTCGTATAAAGTTTGACCACGTAGGTCATCCTCAAAGTTAACTGTGATGAAGACATCTTCAATCCAGTCACTAGGGTAAACAGGAGGAATATGGACGCGGGCAGAACGAGCCAAGACTAACCAACGACCATCACCACAGCGATAACCAATATCAATAACGTAATCTCTATCACTTACAGGAATTGGCAAATACCATTCACGTGCCATTTCATCAGAGGGATATTCCTGAATGCTGTGGGGGCTTTGGTATTCAAGGTTGATATCAGTAACATCGTAAATCCGCAGCGCTAATTGCTGTCCACCATTGCGACGCAATTCTTCTTTATGTTCGACGGGCACGTCCCAATAGGTATAAGCCCATTGTGGATCGCGTGGCATTAAGACAATGCGGCTCTCACCATAACCGCCTGGTAAATCTGCCAAAAATTCATCTACATCAGAGAGATTTCCGGCATTGCGATCGACTTGCCCTAACTCGAATTTTGCTGCTTCCACGACTTCTTGAGCCTCCAGTAAATGAGATTGATTGGGTGAATTTAACGAAAGCTTGCTGCGCTCAACTTCTTGAATAGCTGCGAGTAATTGCGATTTACGCATTCGACTGTAGCGAGAGACTCCATAAGCACTAGCTACCCTACGTAATTGGCGCAGTGTCATTTCTTCTAGTGGCGGACGTTCTTGTGACATGAGCTTAGACTCCAGTTACTTTCCAAGTGATTTTTCCCCTGGTTCATGTTTGATCAATTCAAATGCCATTTGTGTGGAATGACTTCTGTCCTGTCTATCTATAGATTTACTGAAACTTCAAATTTAAAGTTTTCTTATCTTTGGTCTACGTACTACTTATTTTGTCAGTTTTAGCCGATCCGTTTTTCTTTGGGATCGAAATCAACCTTCTGTAAATGAATATTAACCAAGACCCCCCATCAAAGGGCAAGTAGCCAGAGGGTATATTTTTAAGGGTTTGACGAATTTACTTGTTTTTTGGGGAGCGTTATGTCAAGTTTTCATGACAAATATGGCATTTACGGGACTCAAGGGATGGTTTATGAGTCCCAGTTTGTTATGTTTTCTTGACATAATTTAAGTTGGAAGCAAATATCAGGCTAGAATGATGCAAAATTAAGGCTTTTCAAATTTTGAGTGAGGTGAGAACTTAATGTTTATGGTTAGGAACAGGAATTTAATAACTTGCAATTCTGAACGAATATGAAATGGTGCGTTACGCTGCGCTAACAACACCCTACTTTTGCACTTTATTTAATTCACATTCCTTAATATTTATGGACTGAACTGGAAAGATAAAAATTATCAATCCGATCGCACAACCTAGTATTTACTCGTATATCTTCATTGAGTAAAATAATACTTCTAACATCTGAACTAGAACCACTCTCTTATCCAAATATTAGAACCCACAGAGGTAATACGAAGAGTAATAATATTGTTGAGACTAAAATACTACTAGCAATTAAATCTCGGTCTAAATTATATTCTTCTGCCAAAATTAAACCCACAAATGCAGAAGGCATTCCCGACATCAATACCATTGCCAAGCGCGAAGAATTCGGCAAATTAAAAATAAATGTAGTGGCAATGCCTACAATTAGAGGGATAACAACCACTCGCAAAATAGCGGGTAAGAAAGCTAATTTTAAACTCTTCCATCCTTGGAGTTGGGACAGTCTAATGCCCGTGAGTAAAAAGGCACAAGCAATAACAAAACCCACTGACTGCTGAAGACTAAATTCCACAACTTCCGGTAATTGGATTTGCTTAGTTAAATTAGCAATTATAAATGCCCACAATGCTGGAACCATTAATATATCAAGTAATATTTTCCACCATTTATTGTGTTGTCGGGAATAACTAAAGTAGCTAGCGATCGCAACACCCACACCAAAAGGACCAACAATATTGTGGATAACACTGAATAATACTGCTAAATTTAAAGCATTTGCATCAACCAAAGCAGGTGCGATCGCCAACCCCACAAAACCTGTATTTCCCAAAATAGCAGCCAGAAGAAAACTACCTTCGCTACTACTATTAAGTGCTGGTGACGAAATTGAATTTTTCCATAACCACAAAAACAACAGAGATACAATTAAGCCGATTGTTAATGCACCAATAGTAATCACAGGTGCTAAAAAAGGGGTACTAATTACCTGCTGATATTCTGAAGAACTACCCTGACGAGCTAAAGCAATTAGTTCTATTGGAATTCCGACCCAGTATAGACAACGACCTAATATTTTCGGAAACCACTTAGGCACAAATCTAAATATGATTAACCCTAATCCTGTCCAGACAATTAGAGGTGTATAAGCTTGAAATAAAGTGTCGCCCATGAAACATCAGACAGAATTTATTTAATGATTAATTTTTATTGGATTAATACTGAAGTCAATCATATTGTGTATTTGTCAATACACACAAAAATAAAAGGGTTTAAGTATTAGCGAATACTTTTTCGTTTACCCTGATAATTAAATATTAACCATATTAGAGACAATTGAGCCAACACAAGGGTAATACTCAATCAAAAAATTCTCCCAATACGATTCAGTTAGGGAGGAAAAGGGTAAAAATCAGAATTAATCATCTATACGCAATTCTAAAAGCCAATAGTTAACAGCTAACTGCTAAAAGCCATTTTTGTTGAACCGAACCGTATTGAAAAGTCTCCGATGAATAGGTTATTGTGTTGCCAGTGTATTTAAAAGCGAGATATTGCGAATACGCCATTTTCCTTCCACACGAGCCAATTCGTACCTAACTCTGACTTTTTCTGTTTTACCGCTTGTCTTCAGCAGATTATTTTGATAATAAGTGGTTCTTTCTTGGACAGATGCTTCAATTGAGGCACGTTCGAGATTACTCGCATCAGTTCTAATTGATACATCCTCTATGGCATGTTCATACTGGCGATGGCGGTTGTCTGCCTTCACTTGTAGAACTATTCCCCGCCAGTCAGATAGAGCGGAACCAGTTAAAATTTCATTGAGACTATCAATATCATGTTCTGCTCCTAAAGCCGCAGATTTTGCTGTTAGCCAGGTTTGGACAATTTCTGTTGCCGTCTCTTTTGTTAATGTCGGTTGGGAAAACGCTTCCTGAGTACCTGGTTCGGGAATCTTCAGAGGTGGCTCGTTAATCTGTATTGCCAGTTGTTCTCCTTGTAAGGGCGGAGCTGGCATCAGTATATTTTTTAACCATCCAAAAGCGTTACTGATGATTAGCCACAATAAGAAGATACCAGCAATAGAAGCAAATAATTTCAGTAGTAATTGTGCGGGGAAGGAGGAAGAGCGAGTTTTGCGTCGCGATCGCACTGTTTCTCGATGATTTGGGGTTTGGGTGGTATTTCCGGAACGTTGGCGTTGCTTGAGTCTTGTTGCCGATGTATTGGTATTGGCATATTCCCGGCGATCGCTCGCACCATAACCATCAACTCCCTTGACAGATGGTGCGCCATAGCCATTGCGAGATGCACTATTGCTAGGAGTTCTGTGTTCGGGGGAAAAACTTGAATATTCGCGTCGATTTTGATTGGGTGGATTTGGGGAAGGTTCTAGTTCCGATGGGTGGCTATTATAATTTGGTCGATAGTTAATATTATGGGGATGATTGGGGCGATGATAACGGCGATCGCTCGGATTTATATTACTGGCTGCGTGGTTAACTGGTGGGCGATCGATTCCATTCCCCTCATCACTCGCATTTTCGCCGCCTGCGGGCAAAGCTTCTAAGTATGATTGGACTTGTGGATTTGCAAAGTAATCTTTGAGGGAGGCAGATTGCGAGACTAAATCACGAAAGTGGGGAAATACTTCATTTTGTAACCAACGTTCCCCATATAAACACAAACCTGGTAAAAGGTCGGGGGAATCTTGGGATGTTTCCCGAATAAAGGCTAATACTTCGTATTCTTGACTAAGTTCTAACGCCCGTGTTGCTTCTTCGGTTTGCCCCAATAATAAAGCACACAATGATTGTTCTAGATGCACATCTTGACGCTTACCCAAGCGAATTAGCATTTGCTTGGCTTGGCGAATCAAAGCAGGTTGACGCTGGGTAAAGCCCCGTGCAATGCAAGCATAAACTGCTAAATAGGTTGCGACAGATGAAGGTCGTTTACTTTCTGCCTCAAATAATTTGTACTGTTCATTAACAGTGAGGTAATGACGTAGTTGCTGCACAAAGCGCAAAAAGTCATCAATGCTCAACCCTGATTGATCGTTTCCAGAACCATCAATACCACCGCGTTCTTCGAGAATTTCTTGTAATAATTGCAACCCTTGCCGTCTTTCGGATGTTTTGTCTTCCGGCAGCGCCAGTAATTCGAGAATACGATAGGGTCGCAATCGATTTAAATCGGCTTGAATTTCTACCCTCACACTGGGGAACATACCTTCACGGGCTAAAAGTTCTTCGCCGGTTTCCAGGGAAATTGCGGCATTTTCATAATGACCTTGTTGCCATTGCTCACGACCGAGTTCTAGGCAAGCAAGGGAGACTGTTAAGACAACGTCGGGACGTTCTAAAGCTGTATCCAGTTCTATGTTGGATGTGGAGTTAGATGTGGAATTGTCAAGCTTGTGGTGTGAGGAATTCTGTTTGTTAACTAAGTAGGGGCGACCCAACTTGAGTACCTGTTCGTACTCGCCTAATTCCTGAAGAATTAGTAAAGCCCCCACCAACTCATCTTGATTAACTTCAATACTTAAGGCACGAGTATCAATCTTTTCAGCATTAGCAGCAACTCTGTTTTCGACTGCTACGGCTACATCTTTGCCAGCGTCAGGAGTATAGGCATGTGCTAAATATAATTTATCGTAAGCTTTGCGCTCTTTCGTATCTGATAAAACCACGTAAGCTTCTTCTATTAATTGTTTTCGAGATGCCACCGCCGCGTGAGAATATTCCCGTCGTGGCAGTTGGACAATGCGATCGCTATAAGCTTGCCGCAATTGTTCTTCACTTGCCGCCAACGGTAATCCTAAAATTCGGTAGTAATCTAGCGGAATTCGCACAGTCTACTTCCCCATGCCGCGTATATTAAAAATTGCACTTACTCTTTTACCCAGACCATCTCAACAATAGAGATAGACATAAACATTAATTATGTGTTTACCGAAACCGGAACCAAAGGTTGTTCGTCAGAGCTTGTCTTTTCAAACTAACCTCATCGGCTTTAAATTCAGCCTCATAGAACCGGATTTTTGCTATACCCGACCTTAAGGCAACATTAAGACATCAGTAAATAAACTTACATCTGGCTTAACTTGTACTTGCAGTAACTTTAACTATTTTCAGCTTCAAGCCACTTAACTGATCGCGACATTAATCGTTCAGACCCAGTTAAATCAAGTCTTTCCCCTGATGTGCGAAAAATTATATACTACAAAAGTTAATTAGCGCTACCATATAGCGAAAGAATTATATCATGAGGTTAATATCGTTACAATTACCTAGAGCTAGATCATAGTTGTTGCAGCCATAAGTTTCTGTTAACGACCTGTACTGAATTACCAATTTGGCAATGATGAAAGACTTCTTAGGGAATTGATTGAAATTGTTAATGAATATGCAGAAAGCAAGTTATTCTAATTGATAGTCTATAGCCAGTATATAGCCAAAAACATAGCGCAATTTTCAGCAATTCTGGCTCCTAAGTCCTGACTCCTGAATTCTGAATTACTATCAGCGCTGGCTATTCTTCCTTAATTAACAGCTATGGTAACTTTCAGTGTTACTACGGGGATACTCAAAAGATAATGGTTCAAGAACGCACGTTACCAACCTTTGACGCAGCTTCCGCAAAAATCACTAAACAAGAAGGCTTGCTGCTTTACGAAGACATGGTACTCGGACGCATGTTTGAAGACAAGTGTGCCGAAATGTACTATCGAGGCAAAATGTTCGGCTTTGTCCACCTCTACAACGGTCAAGAAGCCGTATCCAGTGGGGTAATCAAAGCCATGCGACCGGGTGAAGATTATGTCAGCAGCACTTACCGCGACCATGTTCATGCCCTCAGCGCTGGTGTTCCCGCCCGCGAAGTCATGGCAGAACTATTTGGCAAGGAAACGGGATGCAGTAAAGGACGTGGTGGCTCAATGCACATGTTCTCAGCCGAACATCGCGTCTTGGGTGGATATGCGTTTATTGCTGAAGGTATTCCTGTAGCAGCTGGTGCCGCTTTCCAAAGTAAGTATCGGCGCGAAGTGATGGGTGATCAAACATCCGACCAAGTCACAGCCTGCTTTTTTGGAGACGGAGCCACAAACAACGGTCAATTTTTCGAGACACTAAATATGGCAGCATTATGGAAGTTGCCCATACTTTTTGTGGTCGAGAATAATAAATGGGCTATTGGAATGGCACATGAACGGGCGACATCTGATCCTGAAATCTACAAAAAAGCCAGTGTTTTTAACATGGTTGGTGTAGAAGTAGATGGGATGGATGTTCTCGCGGTTTATGAAGTTGCCAAAGAAGCCGTGCGTCGTGCCCGTGCTGGTGAAGGTCCTACCCTCATTGAAGCACTAACCTATCGCTTCCGAGGACACTCCCTGGCAGATCCCGATGAGTTGCGGAGTAAAGAAGAAAAAGAATTTTGGTTTGCTCGTGATCCAATTAAGAAGTTGCGAAATCAATTAATTGAGAGAAACTTGGCTACCGAGGAAGAACTCAAGGCAATTGATCGGAAAATTCAAACCGAAGTTGAAGAATCGGTCGTATTTGCCGAAAGTAGCCCTGAACCAAATCCCAGCGAATTATATCGCTATATTTTTGCTGAGGATGAGCAATAAAATTGGTGGGAGAAGGGAAAAGGGAAAAAATTATTGACTGGTTTGATTGATTTGTTTGATTGACTTGTCTCCCCACTTTGCTTTGATTCCTTGACTCTTCCCATGCCTTGCATGGGAATGAGGGGAAATCATGATTAATACCCAATTCCTGAAAATCATAAAAATCTATGTATTCTATATCCCTGGAACAAAGACAGTACAAAACCTACGTACTCAAGAATGAAAGTAGCGCTTCTGTACTAGAAGTTGTACCGGAACGTGGTGGAATTATTACGAAATGGCAGGTAAATGGGCGCGATATCATGTATCTCGATACAGAACGCTTTGCCAATCCAGAATTGAGTGTACGCGGTGGTAATCCAGTGTTATTCCCCATCTGTGGTAATTTACCCGATAATAGCTACACTCACAACGGCAAGCCATATACCCTCAAGCAACATGGATTTGCCCGCGATTTACCTTGGGAAGTGATAGGACAAGAAGCGAATGCGAATTCAGCAACTTTGACTTTGAGATTGGCAAGCGGCGAATCCACAAAGCAGGTTTATCCATTTGATTTTGAAGTCATATTTACCTACAAATTGCAAGGAAACATCCTAGACATCTCCCAAACCTACCAAAACAAATCCGATGTGGCGATGCCTTGTTCCTTTGGCTTTCATCCCTACTTCCTCGTGCGAGATAAAAGCAAACTGAGTTTTGATATCCCCTCACAGGAATACTTCGATCATAAAACTAAAGAAACCAAATCCTTTAGTGGTAACTTTGATTTTGGAGCAGACGAGATTGATGTCGCATTCAAGCAACTCAGTGGGAAATCGGCAACAGTGACCGATCGCGATCGCAATCTGAAACTCTGCCTCGAATATGAAGATGTCTTCTCAACCCTGGTATTTTGGACTCTCAAGGGCAAAGAATTCTATTGCATTGAACCTTGGAGCGCTCCCCGTAACTCCATCAATACAGGCGAAAAAATCACAATGATTGCGCCTGGAGACAACTATCAGACTGCCATTAAACTGAGTGCCAATTTTTTCTAGGAAATTTCTAGTCTACCCCCTTTACAAATCTATAGATGGTTGTGGTAGAATAACGAAGTTGCAAAACAACCAAACTTAAACAAAAAGCCAAAAGTAGCTTAGAAATAAAATAAGCTGAAAACAACTCAAGGCAAGGGTCGCTAACTCAATGGTAGAGTACTCGGCTTTTAACCGATTAGTTCCGGGTTCGAGTCCCGGGCGACCCATATTTAAATTTCTACCTTGAAAAAACTAGTTTCACACTGAAAAAACTAAGAAATGTTAACAATAAACGGTTAATAACTAGTGCTTCGAGTTAACTATAGATAATCATTAACTTGCATAACTGACATCTGCCTCATATCAAAACGCTCAAGGCATGTCAACCGGAGTGCTGACCTCAAAAGGGCATGGGGACAAGTAAAGAACTAATCATCGCATACCACCAGTATCCAAAACTGAAACTTTTTCAACATAAGCACCAATCACTAGTTATAATTTCCTATAAGTTGAAAAAAACCTTAAGATTGAGATTAGCGTAAATAAAAACACGCTTGTCTAAAACCGATTAGCTGAACAACGATATTAGGAGGACTATCTATGGCGCTCGTACCAATGCGGCTATTATTGGATCACGCTGCTGAGAACGGTTATGGCATCCCAGCTTTCAACGTTAACAACTTGGAGCAGATTCAAGCAATTGTTCAGGCTGCCCATGAAACAGATAGCCCCGTGATTTTACAAGCTTCCCGTGGCGCTCGTAAGTATGCTGGTGAGAACTTCCTGCGCCACTTAATTTTGGCTGCGGCAGAAACTTATCCTCATCTTCCCATTGCCATGCACCAAGACCATGGTAATGAGCCTGCAACTTGCTATTCAGCAATGAAGAATGGCTTCACCAGCGTCATGATGGATGGTTCGCTACAAGCAGATGCAAAAACCCCTGCTAGCTTTGAGTACAACGTTAATGTTACCCGTGAAGTAGTAAAAGTTGCTCACTCCTTGGGCGTTAGTGTTGAAGGTGAACTCGGTTGCTTGGGTTCCTTGGAAACTGGTATGGGCGAAGCCGAAGACGGACATGGCTTTGAAGGTAAACTTGACCATTCTCAACTTTTGACCGATCCTGATGAAGCTGTACAGTTTGTAGAACAAACTCAAGTAGACGCTTTAGCGGTTGCAATTGGAACCAGTCACGGTGCTTACAAATTCACCCGCAAACCAACTGGTGAAATCTTAGCAATCAGCCGGATTGAAGAAATTCACCGTCGTTTACCTAACACCCACTTGGTAATGCACGGTTCTTCCTCAGTGCCAGAAGATTTGATTGCAATAATCAACCAGTATGGTGGTGCAATTCCTGAAACCTACGGCGTACCTGTAGAAGAAATTCAAAAAGGTATTAAGTGTGGTGTCCGTAAGGTAAATATTGACACTGACAACCGCTTGGCAATCACTGCGGCTGTGCGTGAAGCCTTAGCTTCTAATCCTAAGGAGTTTGACCCCCGTCACTTCCTCAAGCCTTCCATCAAATACATGCAGAAAGTTTGTGCTGAACGCTACCAACAATTTGAAACTGCTGGTAATGGAAGCAAAATCAAGCAATTGAGCCTTGATGACTTTGCTGCTAAATATGCCAAGGGTGAACTCACTGCTTTGACAAAGGCTGCTGCCAAAGTGTAATTAAATCAACAATAATTACCTGAAACAGCAAGCTGACACTGCAACATCAGTTAGTCTGTAAGTGTAGGTGTCTCAGATCACGAATAAAAGGGGCACGTCCTTTGGACGTACCCAAAATAGCTAAATCGCTAAATCTTTATACTATAGATATGACTAAACCGGGGAGTATTTGAGTTCCTCGGTTTTTTGCTAATTTGGTCTCTTTTGTAATTAATACCTTATGACTAGGGAAACCCAGTTTCTGAGGAAAAGTACGAAGATACTCGTGACTTCATCTACAGAAACCGAGCTTTTATTCAAACACTAGTTTTAGTAACCAAAATTGCAAGTTACTTCACAGTGAATTGAGTTATCATGCCAGCTTGAAACTGTCCGGGTAAATTAGAAATAATCAGGTAGTTACCAGGAGTTAAATCAAGACTGAGTAACTTAGTTGCACCTGTTTTCAGTTCGGCAGCGTTAATTTCACCAACTAGCTTACCAGCCCTTTGTTGATCAAGTTGACCTTTGTTAGTTACTGGTAGTTGATTAACAGGAAGGTCAGTCTTAATCACAGTCATTTCGTGGGAAACTGTACTGGTATTCGTCACGAGAAAATCAACTTTTCCAGGTGAGACACTCGATCGCGACATGCGAAACGCCATTTCATGTGCTGTCACATGTACTCTGTTGATGTCTGAACCTGGAACACCGTGCTTTTTTTCGTATCTTCTTTCACCTCCTCTATCTCGATCAAATTCTCGATCGCGTTCTCTGTCTCTTTCTCTATCACTACCGCGTTCTTGGTTTCTTCTATCGCGGTCAAAATTGTCTTCTCGATTACGATCGCTATCGCTATTACGGTCGTTATTGCGATCATCATTGCGATCGTTATTACGGTCGTTATTGCGATCATTATTGCGGCGATCGGTATTCGGGAGAGGCTCTGATTCTGTAGTGAAAGGGTCTTGAGGCTCTCGTCTTTGAGGTGGATTTCGTAGATTACAACCTACTAAAAAGCACTGAGTTGCAGTTAGAAAAAAGACTATGAGTCGAGTCTTCAAGTGGGCTTACCTTCTGCAATCAATTTAGATTTAACGCTTCTATTTTGAATAGAAAAATTGCAGATGTCGATAAAGTTTTTCTTTATTTTCAATAATTTGTTATTTGCTGGATTATTAATGGTTAATAGGGGAATGGGGAATGGGGAATGGGGAAGAGAAATTAATAATTTTCCTTTTCCCCTTTTTCCCTTGCCCTTAAATAAACATCCGATGTTGGAGGCTGGGCATTTGCCGACGGACTTGTTCCAGTCGGGAGGGGTTAATTTCTGCGATCGCAATTCCCGGTTTTTCTCCGGCATCAGCTAAAATTACTCCCCAAGGGTCAATAATCATCGCATGTCCATGGGTTTGGCGACGGGCATAGTTAATTCCCGTTTGTGCTGGGGCAATGACATAACAGGTATTTTCAATCGCACGGGCTTGCAATAAAACTTGCCAGTGATCTTTTCCGGTAAATGCTGTAAAAGCAGCAGGTACAAACAAAATATCTGCTCCCTTTTCGGATAAATGCCGGTAAAGTTCCGGAAAACGGACATCATAACAAACCGAAAGTCCAATATTTCCGAGTTTTTCCGTCACACAGATTTCTGGGAGTTCCTTGCCTGCCATAACAGTGCTAGATTCTCGGTAAGTATTGCCATCAGGAACGTTAACATCAAATAAATGGACTTTATGGTAACGGCTCAGTTCCTGCCCGTTAGCGTCAATTAGTAAAGCAGTATTGTAAACCTTGCCAGATTCAGCCGGAACCGGAAAGCCACCGCCAAGAATTGTTACTTGATAGCGTTGCGCCATAGTTTTCAGGAATTTCTCAGTTTCCTGGGCGATACTATTTGCCTGGGCGAGTTTCTCATTTTCTTCACCCATAAACGCAAAATTTTCCGGCAAACCCACCAACTGGGCACCTTGATTTACAGCCAAATCAATAAATTCCTCTGCCTGTGCCAAGTTTTTTGACACATCAGGCACACTTGTCATTTGAATAGCGGCGGCTAAATAAGACTTCATAGATTCAATAACAAACAGTCGAATAACGCAGGGTGGTTATTAAACTACTATCATCGCTCGAAAAAGTCATAAATTAGTTACTTATTAATTGTTAATGGTTATTTGTTGGCGGCTGCAATTTCTAGGTTGTCATTTACCCCTTTCCCTTTTTCCTTTCTCCTTTCCCAAATTCGAGTTACTTTGTTAACAAGCCCTGATAATCTGGTTTGCTGTGGATATACCAATTTTAATCAAAACCTTTGTTGCCGTTTTTGTACTTGCTGATGCAGTGGGTAATATCCCCATACTTTTGGTATTGACGAAAGGCATGGAACCAGAAGAAAGAAATAGAGTAATTGATAAAGCTATTGTGGTGGCAATAGGTGTGTTGTTGCTGTTTGCTTTTGCTGGGAAGTTTATTTTGAATTATTTAGATATCAGCTTTGCTTCCTTGCGGGTGGCTGGTGGTTTGTTACTGCTGTTAATTGCGCTACAAATGCTACGGGGCGATTTAGATACACCCGTGATTGAGCGAGAACGTGATGTCGCCATTACTCCGCTAGCTTTACCTTTACTGGCTGGTCCCGGAACTTTAACTACTGTAATGTTATTAATGTCAGAGTCTCCTAGTCCTCATGTAAGCGTGATTTTGGGTCTTTTAGGAGCGATGTTTGTAACTTGGTTAATCATGCGCTTGGCTAGCAATATCGATAAGTGGATTGGTGCGGAAGGTGAAGTGATTATTACTCAGCTTTTAGGGTTTTTACTAGCGGCTTTGGCTGTGGAAATCGGCAGCGAGGGGATAAGAGAGTTGTTTTTTTAATGTGAGAGCGATCGCCTGATTTGCCCTCACTTAAGAGAAATAATGCGATCGCTCTTGCATCTTGTCAAGCTGAACCAGGCGACAACATAGTCAATTAGTCACTTTCTCTTCACATTTATTACAAATACTTAAAAATATCGACCTGCTTGAACGAAGTCGAAATGTTACTGGCAAGGAGTTTTTTCTTATGGTTGGGTTGATAATTACTTGGTTAGTTACAGCTATCAGCTTTTTGATTATTTCTCGACTACCGATAGGCGTGGAAATAGATAACTTTGGTAAAGCTTTAATCACTGCCGCAGTCTTTGGGATTTTGAATGCGCTTTTACTTCCTGTTTTAAGCTTTTTTACCCTGCCACTCATTATCCTAACGTTGGGCTTATTCTTTTTTGTTTTAAATGCAATTATCTTTGGTTTATCTGCTGTGATTGTCCCTGGCTTTAGCTTAAGGTACGGCTTTTGGAGTGCTGCAATAGGTTCAATTGCTTTGGCAATCATTAATTCTATTCTCTTGAGACTCATAGCACCGCTTACTTCATAAAACCTAAATATTCCCTTTGAAAACACTCATAAAGACAAAATATCAGTTCTTAATTTTGAGATTGTGAATATACCTAATTAAGATAGTCCAATCATGGGTAATTACCTCATATCTCAGAATCGTCACACTGAGTATCAAAACAAAAGAGAAATTACAAGTTATATCGCCACCACAAAGCTAGGAGGGATGCACCTATGAGAAGTTTATTGATGAAAAATCCTGTAGTCATAGTGGCATCTTGGATAGGCGCATATCTTGTGATTATTCTGTTACCCCTATTTATACTACTTTTATACCCACCTACACCAAATGAAGAACGTAGTTTTTGGTTAGAATTTTCTGCGGCTTTGGGTTTTATTGGTTTAGCCATGATGGCTATGCAATTTGCCCTGACTGCCCGCATTAACCGCATCGAAGCATCCTATGGTGTTGACCTAATTCTTCAGTTTCACCGCTACACTTCAATAGTTGCATTCTTTTTCATCCTTACTCACCCGATAGTTTTGTTCATTCATAAGCCAGAAACACTGCAACTATTAAATTTTTTGCAAGCACCCTGGCGAGCAAGAATGGCAGTGATAGCGACTTTGGCGCTGATGGCGATTATTATCACCTCCATTTGGCGTAAACAGCTTCATATTCCCTACGAGCTTTGGCGGATAGCTCATGGCATTTTAGCAGTTGCGATTATTGCATTTGCTTTAGGACATGTTTTAGGTGTGGGTAATTATCTGGGACTATTCTGGAAGGGAATTATCTGGACTGGTATTGCCCTAGCAGCGTTATGGTTATTGATTTACGTCCGCTTGGTCAAACCCTATTTTATGCAGAAAAAACCTTACTTAGTAGAAGCAAGCATCCCTCAACGGGGTAATGTCTGGAATTTAGTTTTACGTCCTAGAGGACATGAAGGAATTCACTTCCAACCAGGGCAATTTGCTTGGTTAACTTTGGAAATCTCACCCTTTAGAATGCGGGAACATCCATTTTCTTTTGCTTCGAGTGCAGAAAATGGCGATCGCATCGAATTTGGCATTAAGGCTTTAGGGGACTTTACTAACACCATCAAAGATGTCAAACCTGGTACTAAAGCTTTCCTTGATGGTCCCTATGGAGTTTTTACCACAGACCGCTATGAAAATACTGCTGGCTTTGTCTTTATTACAGGAGGTATCGGGATTACGCCAATTCTAAGTATGCTGCTTACCTTGGCAGAACGTCAAGATGAGCGTCCCCTGCTGTTAATTTATGCAAATAAGACTTGGGAAGATGTAACTTACCGAGAATAAATTGAAGCTTTAAAAGACAAATTAGACCTACAAGTTATCCATGTTCTCAGGGACGCACCGGAGGATTGGTCAGGGGAAACTGGATATGTTGATCGCGAATTACTCAAGCGCTACATTCCTAAGCGTCCAGCAACAAGAAATTACTTCATCTGTGCTGTACCAAAAATGATGGATCAGGTAGAGAGAGCTTTACATGATTTAGAAGTACCTGTCACTCACGTTCACATGGAACATTACAATCTTGTTTAACTTTAATTTATAGGTTTATTAATCATATGCTTATACATGATTCGTAGTGTTGTTATCTGTACATTTTGGGAATATAAAATTAATAATTCTCATGTTTGCTCACAAATAAAATCTTCATTATCTAAACATCAAATATACATTTGGTTTATCTTTATATGCGTTACAGTATCATGCTTCAATTAGTGGCAACTATCACATTAATTTTTCTCAGCACTGCGGTTTTATTTGCCTGGTTACAATATCGTCCAATTCCAAAAGAAGCAAATATACAGGGTAAAACTTCATCGATTTATACTAGTTTTGGAAAATGATTCCACAGGACTTTGTATAGATATGAAATCATTGACTTAGACGATTGTGTAATTAGTTCCACCTCACCACTTAATTATGGATTGCTATGAGAACAAAAAACGATGTCATCACAGAAGCTTGGGTCTTACTTGAACAGTCGATTATTAATTATCATGGTTGCCCGATTGGTACAGTCGCAGCTTTAGATATAGAGTCACAAGCACTTAATTATGACCAATGTTTTATTCGTGATTTTGTCTTATCAGCACTGGCTTTTTTGATTAACGGGAAAACCGAGATTGTCCGCAATTTTTTGACCGGAACTCTCAGTTTGCAGAGTCATGAACCACAAATGGACTCCTTTAAACCGGGACCAGGACTCATGCCAGCTAGTTTTAAAGTAGTTGTAGAGGATGATAAAGAATATTTAACTGCTGATTTTGGGGAACATGCGATCGCAAGAGTTCCACCTGTTGATTCTTGCTTGTGGTGGATTATTTTACTTCGAGCTTATGTAAAAGCCACAGGGGATATCTCCTTTGCCCAACAACCCGAATTTCAACAGGGAATCAAACTAATTTTAGAAATGTGCCTTGCTCATCGGTTTGCGATGTATCCAACTATGTTGGTTCCCGATGGCGCTTTTATGATTGATCGTCGTATGGGTGTCTATGAACATCCTTTAGAAATTCAGGTGCTATTTTATGCTGCTTTACGAGCCGCAAAGGAACTACTATTGCCCAATAATCATAGTGCTTTCTGTATTCAGAATCTCAACCAACGTTTAGCACCTCTCACCTATCATCTGCGTGAATATTACTGGATTGATTTAAATAGATTAAATGAGATTTATCGCTATAAAGGTGAGGAATTTGGCAAAGAGGTAGCGAACAGATTTAATATTTATCCTGATTCTATTCCCACTTGGTTAACAGAGTGGTTGCCAGAAACTGGTGGTTATCTCGCAGGTAATTTGGGTCCTGGACGGATGGATTTTCGTTTTTTTACTTTGGGTAATTTAATGTCTATTATTACCTCTTTAGCCAGTGAGGAAGAAGCTGAAAGTATTATGAATTTAATTGAGCAACGCTGGCAGGATTTAATTGGATATATGCCAATGAAAATCTGTTTTCCTGCCCTTGAGGGTGTTTCGTGGCAAATTGTTACGGGTTGTGACCCAAAAAATATTCCTTGGTCTTATCATAATGGTGGGAATTGGCCAGTTTTACTTTGGTTACTAACAGCAGCAGCCCAAAAAACAAATCGTCCAGAGATTGCCGAAAAAGCTATTGAAATTGCCGAAAATCGTTTAGTTAAGGATGAATGGCCAGAATACTACGATGGTAAGAATGGTCGATTAATTGGTAAGGAAGCTAGGAAGAAACAAATCTGGACTATCGCTGGTTTATTAGTAGCAAAAGAACTAATGAAAAATCCTCGCCATTTAGAATTAATTAGTTTTGAGATGGAATAAATTAGATCAAATTTGCAATCATGACATCAAAGATAGGCATCAAAAAAAAATCTCATCGCAATTATTGGTTTGAACGAGTAATTGCCATTATTATTTTGCTGAACTTTTGTTTAATTTTATTTGATTTTAGTTATGTAAATGGGCGTGATTTCTATTTTCAAAACATGCCAAATATCACTCAGCTTTATGACACAATTAAGGGTATTTAACCTCACATAGAAACACAAAATTACCTTAACAAAGTGACAAAACTAGAGGAACAAGTATTACAGACTGGTTTACAGTCACCACCAGCAGAAAGTTTACTTGATGAACTTCGTTTATTAAGTAATCGTATGATTGGGGATAATCCCTTTGGTGTTGCCAATAAAAGTGCTACTTTAGCCAAAATAAAAAATCAAATCCGCCTGCGGACAAATCAACCATCTGCCAGAGATGCCTTTAATAACTTCTGGAGTCAAGCTTACTTATCTCAAGCCGGGTGGCAATCTGAAATCAACTTTTTTAATTCTCAAGCTAAACCTCTAATTGATAGTAACTACTATCGTGATATTGGTAAATTTGGCAATTTTATCAATCGCTTCTGGCTGATTGACTTACCTTTCATACTTATTTTTGCCCTGGAATTTTTGGCACGTACTTTTTATCTCAGTCGCCGCAATCCCGATTTAACTTGGTTAGAAGCGATGCTGCGGCGATGGTATGATTTATTTCTGTTACTTCCCTGCTGGCGTTGGCTGCGAGTCATTCCAGTAACCATTCGTCTTTACCAAGCTGATTTACTTAACCTTCAGCCATTACAATCGCAAATTAATCATGATTTTGCAATCACTTTTGCTGGTGAAATCACGGAGATGGTAGGTATTCAAGTGATTGATCAAATTCAAGATGCAATTGGCAAAGGGGAGTTAGCACGTTGGTTATTTCATCCAGAAACACGCAAACCTTATATTCAAATCAATGGAACTAATGAAGTTAAAGCGATCGCCACACGTTTAGTCAATGTCAGTATTCATGATGTTTTACCAAAAATTCAACCTGACATAGAAGCCTGGATACATCACAGCATTATTAGTCAGCTAAATCAGTCTCCCTTTTACCAACAAATACAGAGTATACCGGCTCTAAATCACTTACCTAATCAACTCACACAAAAGTTTGCCCATGACCTCTCCCAATCAGCTTATCAAAACCTAGCCAACATCTTATCAGACTCTGTTGGTGCCCAAATCACTTCTCGTCTGCTGACAAACTTCTGCGATATCTTAGAGACAGAGCTACAAAAAAATCATAATATTCAGGAGTTTCAATCTTTACTGATTGATATGTTAGAAGAAATCAAAATTAACTACATTAAAGGTATTACTAATTCGCAAATGGAAAAAGTTCTAGAGGAAGCAAGCCAAATTCATAAAATTATTTATCGGTAATCAGATTATGTCAGGTTGAATACTTCTAATTAAGACTGATATGGAGACTTAGAGATGCGGAGACGTGGAGAAATTTTAACTTAATTGTAAGTGATTAGTCGAACATGATATCAGTGAAAAATATTTGAATTCTGAGAGTGTATTTATAAATATTCATTCATAGAGGGAAAATAGAATGAGAGGATTGAAAGGGAAAAACGCCCTAATTACAGGTGCGAGTTCAGGTATTGGGCAAGCGATCGCCATTCGTCTGGCTGAAGAAGGTTGCAACATTGCCATTAATTACCGCAAAAGTTCCGAAGATGCGGAAAATACTGAAGACATGGCAATGCAACAAGCCTGTGGTAATATCGAAAATTGTGGTGTTAAGTCTCTAGTGATACAGGGCGACATCTCTAAGGAAGAAGACATTGTACAAATGATCAACACAGTAGTTGATACATTCGGTTGTTTGGATATTCTGGTTAATAATGCCGGAATTCAAACCGAATGCCCATCCCACGACGTTAAAACCGAAGACTTTGACCGAGTAATCGGGGTCAATTTACGAGGTGCTTACCTATGTGCCCGTGAAACAATTAAACAATTGCTCTCTCAAAATCGACCGGGAATCATCATTAATATGTCCAGCGTTCATGAAACTATTCCCCGACCGATGTATATTAGTTACTCCATCAGCAAAGGCGGGATGGAAAATATGACCAAAACTCTGGCACTAGAATACGCGAACCGAGGTATTCGCGTGAATGCGATCGCCCCTGGAGCAACTATCACCCCCATCAACGAAGCTTGGGTAAACGACCCACAACAAAAAGCAGTTGTCGAAAGTCACATCCCCATGGGTCGTGCGGGGACTGCGGAAGAAATGGCGGCAGCAGTAGCTTTTTTAGCATCGGATGAAGCTGCATATATCACTGGACAAACCCTGTTTATTGACGGTGGGCTAACACTATACGCTGATTTCCGGGAAACCTGGTCTGCATGATATCTCAGGCTGAGAATATCTTTCAATTACGATAGATAATGTACATGTCGCCGATATAAAAGGTAATCAGTGCGATTCCATCCCAGGAAATGTATAACTGTGACGGATGTACAGCGCTCAGTCGATCTGCGCTCACGTTTGGGAAATAAGTGGGTATTGAAAATTAATTACACATGACGATTATGGGCAGAGTGTAGTATTTGCAATGGTTTGGGATTTTAAAAATGTAACATTTATTTTCAACTACCACTTAGCAAGCGAGACGCTTGCACTACTTATTTTCATCTAATTCCTAATAGCTGCCGTCACTTTCTGCTCACATTTTTTGACGAGAATAGGGCAGAGATAGTTGTATCTGCGTATTTTAGTAATTCTGATCTGCAAATCTTCATCTAGGAGGTGTCTTTTGACTGATAATCCACCTTCATCATGGCAATTGGGTGTATCCCGACAGGAACTTGTGGAATTAGTGCGATCGCAACTGGAGGCACTGCTACAACAAGAGAACTTCCAGGGAGCCAAAGTCCTATTGTCACCTGTGCAACCTGCGGATATTGCTCAAGCGATTGAGGGTTTGCCAAAAGCAGTGCAGGCTATAGCTTTTCGCTTACTCTCGAAACAGGAAGCAATTGAAGTCTATGAATATCTCGATTCCTATGTTCAGCAATCGCTAATTGCAGAATTAAGAGATCAAGAAATTCTCGATATTGTCGATAAGATGTCGCCGGATGACAGAGCGCGATTATTTGACGAGTTACCCGCAGTTGTTGTCCAACAGCTATTACAACAACTAAGTCCAACAGAACGGGAAGCCACAGCCCTAATTCTTGGTTACAAAGAGGGTACTGCTGGGCGGCTCATGACTACAGAATATCTTTCTGTAAAGGAAGATGTAACAGTTAGCCAAGCGATCGAGCGGATTCGCCTTTTTGCCAGTACCACGGAAATCATTTACTACCTTTACGTGACTGATAGAGAACGCATCCTCACGGGAACTCTTTCCTTTAGAGATTTAGTAATTGCCCAGCCAGAGCAAAGACTGGGTGAGATTATGACCCGCGAAGTAGTATTTGTTTACACAGGTACTGACCAAGAAGAAGTAGCGCAAATTATCCAACGCTATGACCTCGTAGCTGTACCTGTTGTCGATACAGAACAGCGTCTAGTTGGGATTGTGACTGTAGATGATGTGCTGGACGTTTTAGAGCAAGAAACTACGGAAGATATTTATAAACTAGGTGGGGTGGAATCTGGAGGTGATAACTATTTCCAAAGTAACGTCTTGACAGCAGCTCGTAAACGGGTCGTCTGGCTCTTTGTTCTCTTAATTGCTAATACTGGCACGACTGCTGTAATCAGTTCTCAGGAGAATGTTTTAGAACAAGTTGTTGCCTTAGCCGCCTTTATTCCCTTGTTAATCGATGCTGGGGGAAATGTGGGAGCGCAGTCTTCAACGGTGGTGATTCGAGGTCTCAATCTCAAGGAAGTTGGTATCAAAAAAGCTTTGCAAGTAGTGACGCGGGAAACTATTACAGGGGCATTATTAGGAGTGATGTTAGGCATCGCTGTAATTTTCTGGGCTTATTTCTTGGAAGGTAGTTTGCCAATCGCGATTACTGTGGGCATCAGTTTGTTGTCGATCACAATTTTAGCAGCTATTTCTGGTTCGGGTTTACCTTTTTTATTTGGTGCGATCGGTTTAGACCCAGCCTTGATGTCAGCTCCTTTTATTACCTCTGTTGTCGATGTTTTGGGAGTTTTTATTTACCTAATGCTAGCGAGAGCAATTTTACAACTATGAAGGGGCTGCATCTGTTAGTACCAAATACTTTACAGCTTAAATATTTACCTCTGGAGAGTCAATAATCTTTGTTTTCTGATGTTCAAGATTATCCAATGCAGTCAGCCATTAATCCTTGGGAAGGGGGTTGCTGTTTTTGGTATAAACTTTGATAACTTTTGTCAGGATTAGTGCTACGAAATCAAGGTAGAATAATTTTGCTAGCTTCAAGTACCAATAATGGATATTGCTGCATTATTGTAGTTGATAAATATCTCAAAAATCACGAATTAAAAACCATTAATTATTACAAATATTCAATTAATATGCAGACAATATCTCAACCTGATCCAGTTCGTTTAGAAATATTTAAAAATCTTTATCAATTTATTGCCGAACAAATGGGAATTGTTCTCCAAAATACGGCAGCTTCCGTAAATATTAAAGAAAGACTAGATTTCTCCTGTGCGATTTTTGATGCTTCCGGTTTATTAGTTGCCAATGCTCCACATATTCCCGTACATTTAGGCTCGATGAGTGAAAGTGTTCGGAGTTTAATTAATGATAAAGGTGACAGTATTGAACCGGGAAATGTCTATTTATCAAATAACCCTTATAACGGCGGCACTCACCTTCCTGATGTTACTGCCATTACCCCTGTTTTTTTAGATAATCAATTCGCATCTCAAAAATCTCCAATTTTTTACGTGGCTTCTCGCGGACATCAAGCTGATATTGGCGGCATTACCCCTGGTTCTATGCCTCCCAACAGCACTAATATTGAAGAGGAAGGAATACTTTTTGATAATTTTTTGTTAGTTGCAGCAGGAAATATTCTCGAACAATCCGTTCAGCAACATCTCTCAAATCATCCCTATCCTGCACGTAATTCCAGCCAGAATATTGCTGATTTTAAAGCTCAAATTGCCGCCAATGAAAGAGGTGTTCAAGAACTGCGGAGAATGGTGACTCAATATGGATTGCAAACAGTTCAAACCTACATGAAGTTTGTCCAGAATAATGCTGAAGAAGCAGTGAGGAAAGCAATTGATGTTTTAAAGAATGGCTCTTTTATTTATGAGATGGATAGCGGTGGAAGTATTCATGTCAATGTAAAAATTAATCGTGAAAAACGTAGCGCTATTATTGATTTCACAGGGACTTCTCAGCAATTAAATAGTAATTTTAATGCCCCGAAAGCAGTCACCCAAGCTGCTGTTTTATATGTATTTCGGACTTTAGTGAATGATAATATTCCTTTGAATGCGGGATGTTTAAAACCTTTAGAAATTATTCTTCCCCCTGGTTGTATGCTGAATCCAACCTTTCCAGCAGCAGTAGTTGCAGGTAATGTGGAAACCTCTCAAACTATAGTTGATGCTTTATATGGTGCGTTGGGTGTGATGGCTGCATCTCAGGGAACCATGAATAATTTCACCTTTGGCAATGAGAAATATCAATATTATGAGACTATTTGTGGTGGTTCTGGTGCTGGAGTTGACTTTGATGGTACGGATGCGGTGCAAACTCACATGACAAATTCCCGCTTAACCGACCCTGAAGTTTTAGAAACTCGTTATCCTGTAATGGTAGAAAGTTTTAGTTTGCGCCCTAATAGCGGGGGAAAAGGGAAATTTTGTGGCGGGAATGGAGTGGTTCGTCGGATTAAGTTTTTAGAAACGATGACAGCTAATATCCTATCAGAAAATCGCGCGATCGCACCTTTTGGATTAAATTCTGGAAAGCCGGGAAAAGTTGGACGTAACTATATTCAGCGTCGCGATGGTAGTGAAGAGAGTCTAGGCAGTACGGCAACGGTGACAATGCAAGCTGGGGATGTTTTTATTATTGAAACTCCTGGGGGTGGAGGATTTGGGAGTGCTGAGTCATAGTAAGTTCGCCTAAATACCTGTGATAAAATCGACGCGGAGACGGGGAAATGGGGAAACAATCTAATTGAAGCAAAAAATAAGGGGAAGAAAAATCTTCTCCCCCTTGCTGGTTATTTTTATTTTGCTTTTGCTTATTTTGGTTTTTAGTTTGATTGAGATTGTCTGCTTTACTTTCTTCTTGAAGTCGTTTGCGTAACATTTGTCGTTGCTTCTTCAATTGTCGCTGTCTTGCAGAGCCGCCTCTACCTTTGTCGTTTCTCCCTTCTTTGCGAGGAGATTCCCACCTTTTGAGTCTCATAATTAGTATTGTGTTTATGGAGTCACTTACTTATTGTAGTTTAGCGTAATACAATAGTCAAGTAGTCACTCAATAATTCAGTTTTTGCTCTCCCATTTGCGGTTTTATCTCTTTCCTATTCCTTGCTGAACTACAACTTAACGTCAGTTCGACGGATTTCAAACACTATAATCATTGTGAATCAAAGGGTTTGGAAGCCAAGCCTCAAAATCACCTCAATCATTAGTTGAGAACAAAGTCAATAATTGAAATATCCAAAGTTAATGATTTTATTCTCAATAAGCTCAGAGGTTTTTAGAAACTATTGGTTATCATAAACAATATTGGGTAAGGGTTTCAGGCTTTATAACTCATCGAACTCACGTCAACTTAATGTGAATTTGCGAGACACAAACAAAAGGAGGAGCAATGATAAGTCAAAAGGCTTGATCTTGTGGTTTTTAAGCCTAGAGAATGTAGTTCATTTACTGGCAAGGTGCTGTAATTTCCAGTTATGGGGAGGTAGCATTATTACATCTCTACCCGCAGGTAAGGTTGATATTTTAACTTGTTAGTTTTTGATGAATTTAGTTGAGTGGGCGAGGAGAGAATCGAACTCTCATACCTTTCGGTGGCAGATTTTGAGTCTGCTGCGTCTACCAATTTCGCCACCCGCCCTTGGGTGCAACTTCACTATTATAACCTACCTTTGGATATTTTTGCAATAGTTTTTGATATTCGGTGCTGGAAGCCCAATGATCGATTTCCCGTGCCCGGAGTACGGGGACTGGGTGAGTTAGTTGTGCGGTGCGTGCGGCTTTGACGGTTTCGCCAAGTTCGGTTTTGCTGATATCGTCATAAGCACGGGCTTGAGCAATGAAAGCATCGAGGTTGAGTTTCGGGGCAAGGGTAGGAGAACCACCAGCAAGTTTCATTAATACAGACATAACAGCTTTGGGGTTTTGGGTAGCAAGTAATGCCGCGCGATCGCATGTAAATTCGGCACACCGTACCCATTCTAAAAGCTGTGCTTGAATTGATTGGGCAAGAACAGTACCAATTGTCGGGACAGCCGCTGCCGCGAGGATTAGGAGATTAACAGGGGTTAGATAAACGCTATGATCACATTTGAGATGTCCGAGTTCGTGGGCAATTACAGCCTGAATTTCTTCAGGTGTGAGCATCTCAATCAGGGAAGTATGCACGACAATAAAAGGCTGTTTCCCCCGCATGGCAAAAGTGTAAGCATTAGGTGCTGGATGTTGGCGCAGGTAAAGCTGTGGAGGTTCTATATCCAAGATTTTGCAAGCTTCGAGCAACAAATTGTGCAATTCTGGTAATTGGTTTTCTCCTACCAATATGCTCGATGCAATATTTTCCACATAAAAAACTTGTTCTGCAACGGGTCCCAGGAGGTTTCGCACCACCATATCCAGACCTGGTATCTGTTTTAAAGCCTGGGTTGCTTCGAGATCGAGGGGATGGCGAAACGAGTCGGCTTTGAGACCAATTAGTTGAGTCTTAAAAAAGGACATGGGGAAGGGGTTTGCAACTTACGTTTTGATCTAACTAAGTATTTAGTATAGCTAATACCAATTTGAAAAAGAGTGTTCTGATTTCTTTAGCACTTAGCAATCATGTAAAAATAAGTAAGCTGATGTGCAGCTAAATCATATAAGTCAAAAACCCAAAATAATTGTAGTGCGGGCATCTTGCCCGCGTCTCATATACAAATTAAATACGCAACATCTTAGTGCAACCGTCTCGCTTGCTATTTCCCAAAGGTGGGCAATTTCCAGAATGTATCAAACAAATGTAGAGACGTTACAGGTAACATCTCTACTCAAAATCAACTATTTTGACTTAATTTGCTGAGTTTAATGGGCTGCACTAGCGATCGCAGCATCAGCATCAACTTCACGAATGCGTTCGATTTTAGCTCCAAGTTGCTGTAACTTCAGATCAAGGCGATCGTAACCGCGATCTAAAAACTGCAATCCTTTGATTGTTGTTTCGCCACTCGCCGCTAATCCCGCCACAACCAACGCCGCAGCCGCTCGTAAGTCGGTTCCCAATACTGGTGCGCCAGATAACAACGGCACTCCCCGCACAAAAGCAATATTGCCTTTGACACGAATATCAGCCCCCAAGCGATTCAATTCTGAAGCATGGCGCAAGCGGTTTTCAAATACGGTTTCGCTAATTAAACTATCACCGTCAGCAATGGCTAATAGCGACATGAATTGGGCTTGCATATCGGTTGGGAAACCTGGGTGCGGTAATGTTTCAATGTCCGCAGCCTTGAGAACCTCTGCTGGCATTACCCGTAAGCAATTGGGTGCTTCCTCAATGATATTCACTCCCATTTCTTGCAGTTTGGCAATTGCCGGGAGTAAATGATCGGGAATTACAGGAGATAATAATAACTCCGAATGGGTGATTGCAGCTGCGGTTAAAAATGTACCAGCCTCAATGCGATCGGGAATTACTTCATAATCGGTTGAGTGTAGCTTACTCACCCCTTTAATATGAATGGTACTCGTTCCTGCACCCGTGATTTTGGCTCCCATCGAGTTGCAGAAATTTGCCAAATCAACAACTTCCGGTTCACGAGCTGCATTCTCAATCACCGTCTCACCATCTGCTAGCGTCGCCGCCATCATCAGGGTTTCAGTTGCACCGACACTGGGGGAATCCAAATAGATTTTTGCGCCTTTGAGCCTACGGTTACTACCGGGAACATAGGCATTACAGATACCATGCTCAATTTGAACTTCTGCCCCCATTGCTTGCAAGCCTCGGACATGTAAATCTACAGGTCTTGCACCAATAGCACAACCGCCAGGAAGAGGCATTTGCGCCACTCCTAATCGTGCTAATATCGCCCCGATCGCAAAAAAACTTGCCCGTAACTGCGTCACAAGTTCGTAGGGAGCTTTCGAGGTGCTAAAGTCTTTGGCATTGATATCCAAAGTCTCACCATTACGTTCGATGCGTACACCCAAAGCCGATAAAACTTGAGCCATACGTTCCACATCGGCGAGCATGGGCACGTTGTGGATACGACAATCTTCAGAACAAAGTAAAGCACCAGCCATAAGGACTAATGCTGAATTTTTTGCCCCACTTATCTTGACATGACCTCGCAGAGAATGACCGCCCCATATCCGCAAGACTGAGGAGTCTGCTTCAGGTGCATTCTTTACATCTGGTAAGCCGCTCACAGGATTAATAAGCCTACCCTCCAAAAAACAATTAAAAATTTATGCGTTGGAAGTTGGTTTTGATTTTTACAGTAAAGACTGAATTTGTCTACATTTTGAACTACACAATCTCGGAGAATAGGTAGTGAGAAGTTACAGTAAGGGTAAAAACATAAAGATACATCACTTTTGTCACAAAAATATAGCCAATAGATTATTTCCTTGACAAATACAAATTATTTAGCAACAATAAAAAACTGTTGATTGTAATCGATTGATTGTAATTGACAATTTTAAAAAACGCTAGCGGAACTGGCGGAATTGGCAGACGCGCATGATTCAGGTTCATGTGCCGCAAGGCTTCCGGGTTCAAGTCCCGGGTTCCGCATTCACAATTCAGTTAGGAGCAAAGAGTCAAGGGTGGGAAATATCTCCGCTAACTCCTAGCTCCCAATTTTCAACTCCTAACTTTGTCATGCTGACTAGTTTACAAAATCCTTTGGTTAAGCAAGTTCGCAAGCTGCATTCAGCTAAAGAACGCCACAAGCAGGATTTATTTTTATTGGAGGGTACACATCTACTGGAAGAAGCTTGTGCAGTAGATTATCCTTTGGAGACGTTGTTTTGTACCCAAGATTGGCAAACAAAGCATTTGCAATTATGGCAGCAACTGACTCAAAAATGCGATCGCCTGGAAATCGTCAGTACAGAAGTTTTACATGCCCTCGCCACCACGGTACAGCCTGATGGTGTGGTGGCAACAGCAAGGCGAGGAATTCACTCCCCAGAGGCAAACAATCTCGGTATCCAATCAGTGCCATTTTCTGGTTTAGTCTTAGCATTGGAAACAATTCAAGACCCCGGTAATTTAGGAACAATGATTCGGACGGCGGCGGCGGCGGGAGCATCGGGGTTAGTTGTGAGTGGGAGTTGTGTCGATTTAGACAATCCTAAAGTTTTGCGAGCCAGTGCTGGGCAATGGTTTCGTTTACCAATGGCAAGAAGCGAAGATTTAAAAGCGACAATCCTTCTGGCGAAAAATGCCGGTATGCAAATTGCGGCAACTTTGCCAAACGCCACCCTGACTTATTGGGATGTGGATTGGTGTCAACCAAGTTTGCTGTTGCTGGGAAATGAAGGCGCAGGATTATCAGCAGAATTAGCGGCAATGGCAGATATATCTGTCAGCATACCTTTAGCCCCAGGAGTTGAGTCATTGAATGTGGCGATCGCATCTGCACTAATATTATACGAGGCACACAGGCAAAAAAGAAATTAACAGAAAATGGTCAAATTTTCCGCGAATATTGCCAATTCTCCGCGCCGGGCGACACCAAGTCCTGATTTTTATGCTACTTTTTCAGAAGTAGAAATTTTAGAGATTATTGATGCATTGAAAGTCAGACAAGAGATACCTCTCAAGTTTTCCTATAAGGGAAGAGGGGCGAAAATTTGGGATGATTTTTATCGAAAATATATTATTCCCACATGGTATCGAACTTCCAATGTAGAAATTGAGCTTTTACAAGATAATTTTCAATATCTAAATGATGCTTGTAAGATAGCTGACAAGGTTAATATTATTGATGTTGGTGCCGGAAATTCATATCCAGTGAAAAGATTTATTCATCGGCTAGATAAGTTAAGGAAAGTGAATCAATATGTTGCCTTAGATATCAGTGCTGGATTACTGGATGTATCTCAGAAAAACTTTCATAAGTGGTTCCCAAGAATTAATTATCTCAACGGCATAATTGATATCGAAAATAGTTGTATTCCTCAAAATTTACTAGGTTATCAATCTGATGATCAAACTGAAAATAATCAGATAACAAACATAATTTTACATTTAGGTGTGACTATCGGCAATCATCATCATCGCGCCAGGGTTTTCAGTAATTTTAAAAATAGTATGCAGGCAAATGATATTTTAGTTTTGACGAATGAACTCGGTTCTAACTCTCAATGGAATGGTCAAGCTAGGGGTGGTTGCGATTATCATGCGGGGCATATATATCGATGGATTAAAGATGCAATTGGCATTTCCTCATCAGATTGCCAACTGGTAAGAAAGTATGATTCTGGGAGAGATAGCGTAGTTGCAAATATCCAGTTTCTCTATGATTACAGTATCGATTTTAGGATTCAGGGAATCGATAAAAGTATTAATTTTGCCGCCGGCGATGATATTACTATTTGGAGGCATCATAAGTTTGAAATACCCAAGTTGCGCCAGGAATTAGAACAAGCTGGATTGGAACTTGTGCGCTACAGTACAAATAAATATTCCTCGCATATTATGGCAATTTGTAGATTAATTACCCAGTAATTAAGCAGAAAAGAGAACTTAGATATATAACCGGGAATCAATAAACCCGTATAGTTAATTTGATTGAATGTGATTTTGCATTTTCAGTAAAAAATAATTATATTTTCGTCAGATATTTTTAACAAGTAATGTATTAATTGTTATCCTATATTTATAGCTCAAAAGATTTTCGAGTATGGAACTCTGAGATTATGAATAATCGTGGGGATAAACTTTACAAAAATTTGCTTTTGTCATTGAATCCTACACAAACAAAACGTGGCTGGCTTCCTTATGTAATTTTACTCGGAACCTTGTTGTTAACCAGTTTATTTTCATATTATGGGGCGATCGCATCTCGGACAAAAGATAGGTTGCGGTTTAATAATGAAGTGGAACAGACTCAAAGCGATATTCAAAATCGTTTACATACCTATGTAACTTTATTGCATGGTGCAAGCGGTTTATTTGCAACTAATCATCAAATCACCCGCGAGGATTTTCAGGCTTATGTTCAGCATTTAGAATTACGGAAAAGCTATCCTGGTGTTCAAGGAATCGGTTTTTCGATGCGAGTCAAGCCTGAAGATGTCCAGTCATTAGTCAACGAGATGCAAAAACAAGGATTTCCTAATTTTGCATTACACCCAAATACACCTCGAAATGAATACCATACGATTATTTATCTAGAGCCTTTAGACCAACGCAATCAAACTGCGATCGGCTACGATATGTTTAGCGAAGCAACTCGTCGTGCAGCAATGGAACGCGCACGGGATAGTGGTTTACCTGCGGCTTCTGGGCGAGTCACCCTATTACAAGAAATTGAACAGCATAAACAAGCTGGCTTTTTGATTTATGTTCCGATATATCGTCAAAATCAGAAGATAGAAACTGTTGCCGAAAGAAGAGATGCATTGTTAGGTTTTGTTTACAGTCCATTCCGGGCAGATGATTTATTCGCAGGAATTTTGCAGCATCAGCAAAACCCTTTAATTAATGTAGATATCTATGACGATCAAAAAATAAGTCCCGAAAACTTATTACATAGTTCCTTTGCAAATAACTATTGGAATAATTATTGGCATACTTCCCCGGAAACAGCAACATTTAAAACTACTAAAAATTTGAATGTAGCCGGAAAAACTTGGACAATAGTCTTTTCTTCTCGCCATGAATTAGAAACAGATTTAACCAGTCGCTACGTACCCTATATGCAGTTAGCAGGGGTGACACTGAGTTTAATTTTATTCGCAATGGCGCGATCGCAAGTTAATGCCTTCAATGCGACACAAAAAAGTAATCGACAACTTAGTTTTTTGTATGAAATGTCGAGTAATTTACTTGTACAAGCACAGCCGAAGGAATTTATTAGTAGTATATTTAATCAACTTTCTGAGCAATTACAACTTGAAATTTATTTTAATTATTTATTAGAGAACACCAGAGAAAATAATCATCAACGCCTGCGACTTCATGCATATGCTGGTATTAGTGAAGACTCAGCAAAAAAAATCGAATGGCTCGAAGTTGGAGAAGCACTGTGCGGTACAGTTGCCCAACAAAAAAAACAAATCATTGTCGAAAGAATTCAAGAATCAACAGATAATAAAGCGGACTTAGTTAAGAACTTGGGAGTTACAGCATACGCTTGTTATCCATTATTATCAGGACAACAATTAATTGGCACATTAACATTTTGTACCCGTTCGCGTACCTGTTTCCAATCAGACGAATTAGCATTATTACAAATAGTAGCAGATTTAGTCGCCACCGCACTGGAACGCGATCGCCTCATGCGTCAATTACAAGAACACACCGAGGAATTACAACAAGCTAACCGGATCAAAGATGAATTTCTTGCCACTCTTTCCCACGAGTTGCGAACCCCTCTAAATGCAATCCTGGGTTGGGTACAGCTTTTACAAACCCGCAAATTGGATGACACCAAAATAGCCCGTGCCTTAGAAACTATCGATCGCAATTCTCGATTACTGGGGCAACTAGTTGAAGATATTTTAGACGTATCCAGAATCATTAGTGGGAAATTTCGCCTCAACGTTGAAGAAGTCAATGTCAAATCTGTAGTCATGTCTGCGATCGATACAATTCAACCAGCAGTTGATGCTAAACAAATTCAAATTACTACCCAACTACAACCAGATGCATTAATTTGGGGTGATGCAAATCGTTTACAACAAGTTATCTGGAATTTAATCTCCAACGCCATTAAATTTACCCCAAAAGATGGACAAGTAAAAATCAGTCTCGAAAAAATTTCTTCCCAGATTCAAATCCAAATTGCCGACACAGGACAAGGTATAAAACCAGAATTTTTACCCTATGTATTTGATCGATTTCGTCAGGCAGATGGTTCGAGTACCCGTTCCTTTGGGGGATTAGGTTTAGGCTTGGCAATAGTGCGGCACATTGTGGAATTACATGGTGGAACAGTTAGCGCCACTAGCCCCGGAGAAGGTAAAGGAGCCACATTTACTGTTGAATTACCAGTTTTAGCCACCCGCCAAAAAATTTTCAACTCTACACCACAAGCCATAATTACCCATGAAGTCTCAACTAAATCTCAACGTATTTTAGATGGCTTAAAAATCATCCTTGTTGAAGATGAAAACGATGCACGAGAATTAATTGCCACTGTACTTGAAGAAGCCGGTGCAGAGGTGATACTTGCAGCAAATGTTGCTCAAGCCCTGCATACACTTCAGCAAAGTAAACCAGATATTCTCATCAGTGATATTGGCATGCCCCAAGAAGATGGGTATATGCTCATTCGTAAAGTGAGGGCACTATCATCAGAACAGGGAGGAAAAACACCCGCCCTCGCATTAACAGCATTTGCTGGCGAAGAAGATAAAAATCAAGCTCTTAATGCAGGTTTTCAAGGACACCTTGCCAAACCAGTTGAGCCAATAGAGTTAGTCACCCGCATTGCGGATTTAGTAAAGTCGATGCATTAACTTATAAATCAAGATTAATCTAACATTAATCAAGGCGATCGCATTTGATTGTATCCTCTAAAAATCGATATAATTGCACATCTAGAATTTGCATTGATATCATGTTAATAGAAAGCTATATCAAATCCGTTTAAAGAGTTATCGTTGAGGTTGATGCGAAGACTGTGAGAAGCGGGAACGCAGAGAGAAATTAATGATAACTAAATTATCCAGATTTGATATCAGTATAAATAATCTCTTTAAGCATTATTCTTTCCTTTCAGATTAACAGATTCAAAGCTTATTGTCGTAATGATACCAGCAGAAAATGCGCGTCTCCCTATTTGCGAACTCGAAGCAACGCCAGAATGGCTAACATTTGCAGCGATTCATTATGTTGTTGAATGTATCAACGATTGCGAAAATATGCAAATGCTGGCTCAACTACGACAGATTTTCCCTCGCGCAGTTTTAACGGAAGCATCTCGATATATTAAAGGACAGCAACGCCAAAATTTACGACTGTGGCTAACCCAACTCAATAATCAATAGGGCTGTATGCAGTTATGTAAGTAGTTCATCCAGACTATCTACAGAGTATAAAGTACAGGAATATCCACGATATTTTAATATTTAATCTCACCGACTTGGTTCCGAACATTGCAAATTTTACATAAACTAGTACCAGAAGGCAGAAGTAAGAAGCGTAAAGTTAGACGTAACGGAAACTGACACAGTCTACTTTGCCCTATTCACACCACACTGTACTAGGATTCAATATATTCTAAGTCCCCAAGATTTGAGAATAGAGATTATTGTTCTGCTACTCAAAAATCATAGTAAACTCTTTCTAAAAAATTTTCATGAATAAAAGAACAATTCGGATTTTACTAGTAGAAGATAGTCTCACAGATGCATATATTATACTCAGGGGATTTGCGCGTTCAAATTCAGAAGAATGGCAAATAACACATGTAGATAGATTGAGTGAAGCGATCGCAATTTGTAGTCGAGAATCAAATGTTACAGGTGAGGATATTTCCAGCCAAAAACAACAAACATTTGATATTATCTTGCTAGACTTGCATTTACCAGATTCCACGGGAATCGATACCCTCAGAGAATTTCGTCATGTAGAACCCAATATACCAGTAGTAGTATTAACTGGTTTGGATGATGAAGATTCCGGACTACAGGCAATGGCAGAAGGGGCACAAGATTATCTTGTCAAAGATGCAGTTACAATTCAAAGATTACTACGTTCTATTCGTTACGCATTGGAACGTGGGCAAATATTAGTACAGTTAAAAGAAAGTGAAGAACGCACTCGTGCTGCACTTCGCAAAGAGCAAGAATTAAACGAACTTAAATCCAGCTTTGTGGCGATGGTATCCCATGAATTTCGCACACCGATGAGTACGATTGTGAGCTCACTTGATTTACTGCGCTACCACGAAGAAAAAATCACTGAAGATAAGAAATTTCAATATTTTCAACGCATCGAAAATGCCATTAACCAGATGATACAAATGTTAGATGAGATATTATTTCTCAGTCGTAATGAAATTGGCAGAGTGGAA